>NZ_JBLYIG010000146.1:0-1762 GCF_049222245.1 Nitrospira sp. BLG_2
ATGTTTTCATCGATGTATCCGCGAGCGAAGTTCCGGTCATGGATGGAAGCGCCGCGCCGTTTGTCAGACTGATCCAGTCCGTCGGCATTGTCCCCCAGGAGCGGAAGCAGCCGTTTCTTAAAATTATGGCCCCGATTGAGGTGACCGAAGGATCGAAGCGTGTTCGAATCGAACCGTCTTCCACCCCGAGAATCACGTATTCCATCCATTATGAGCACCCTCTGATCAGAACGCAGACCTATGCGTATGATTGCTCCGTCAGCGCGTTTGAGAATGAAATTGCCGAGGCCAGGACATTTGGGTTCCTGTACGAAGTCCAAGCATTGTGGGCTCGTGGGCTCGGCAAAGGCGGAACCCTGGACAACACCATCGTGCTGTCTGATGATGGCGTCGTCAATGAATCGGGCCTTCGATTCGACGATGAGTTTGTTCGCCACAAGGTTCTCGATCTGATCGGTGATTTTTCTCTTTTGGGGGTGCCCTTCATCGGTCACATTGTCGCGGATCGATCAGGACATGCGCTCCATACTCGGTTGGTCCAGCAGATTCTGACGCAACCGGAGAAGTGGATGCTTCTGAACGCGGAACCTTCAGGGGAAGGCAAACGGTCAGCCGCGCACACGCATCACTTTCAGCCGGCCGTTGCACTTCAGGCTTCTTAGTTTATTAGGTATCAGGCTGATTGCCGTTCTCTCGGTAGGACGCCCTCTCATTCCCAGGTCATCGCAGCTTAGTACGCCGGGAGTAAGTGGCCTTACCTCCGGCATACCAAGCATGGCGAGGACTACTTCTTTTTCTTCTTCGCTGCTTTCTTTGTCGCCAAGAGTCTCACCCCCCTTCGCAGTGTCAAGTTGGATGCACCTATCTGTCGGCTACACGGCTTGAATCAGCATGTCGTCCAGAGCTTCGAACGTATTGGGACCGACCTTTCTGAAACGTTTGTCGCGTTTGAGCGACGTCGCAATCGATGTGAGCGGCGTTTTCCCTTTGATCTGCAATCCGCCTTCGATTAAACGCTGGACCAATTCTTTGGCGTGCATGGCGCGATTCGATTCACGGAGAATTTCATAGGCCGCTTGAGGCACGCTTTTCCCCACATACTTGCTTCGTCCGAGAAGAATCTCCCGCGATTGATCGGTGACGTCCATGACCGGCACAGGTCGCGTCCCTTTGGAATCATCCGTTGTAATAATCTGGTTGGAAAGACTGGCGAGCTTGGCCTTGTCGGCCTCGACACGGTAGAGGGTCTCAGCAAGCTCAAGGTATTTCTTAATGGTGGCGATTTCGTCATCGAGTCGGCGACGCTTTTTCTCTAATTCTTGGAACCGACTTTTGTACGCGTTGATCCGTTGCTCCAGACCAACAAGGATGTCTGTTAATTCCTCCACTTCATCCTCATGCAAAGCATGCTTGCTTTATAGCATTGCTTGTAAACCTTGTCAAGATTTATTATTTCAATCATACATTACTTATTATTTTCGCTTGTTGCGCGCAAGTAATCCTTTTCTAACTTATGTTGATAAGCCTTGTACTAGAACAAGGCTCACGTTTTTCAAAATCAACAGGTTTAAGCATGATACAATCCGATGTGCCTATTTACGACGAACCCATTTCGCGCGACACCCTTCTCGAAACAGCGGTTGCCGCCGGCCATCAAGCCGGCGCCCTCCTGCTTAACTATGCCGGGTCCGGTTTCCACATCGAGTATAAGAATCCGATCAATCTAGTCACTGACGCAGACCGTGCCGCCGAACAATGCGTC
>NZ_JBLYIG010000147.1:0-1758 GCF_049222245.1 Nitrospira sp. BLG_2
TCTACCAGTGCGTCTGTGGGAACTTCAATATGGTAATCGGGATGGAACGTGGCCGGATCCATGAGGACAAAGGCCAGATCCGGCTCGTCAACTGATTGAAGCCACTTGAATGGGGCCTCGGTATCATGATCAAGGATCACATACCGTTGCTGTTCGGGAAACCCAAGTAGCCCAGACGGAAACCTGACGATGCTTTCGTCGGGCACTTCGAATGATCCGAAGCGAGTCGATGTGCAGTTCACGGTGATATCCTCACGAGATCATACGGTGTTTCGCAGGAATCAGGCGACGAAATGCCTCGAGCGGCACAGCCTGTGTTTTGGCTGCCAACCGGTTCTCTTCTTGAATCCTCGTATAAACCTCTTCCCGATGAACTGCGACAGCTGATGGCGCTTCGATTCCAAGGCGGACTTGCCCACTTTTCATACCCAGCACAACCACACGGATGTCGGGGCCGATCGTGACACTTTCTCCGCGTCGACGTGTAAGTACCAGCATACCAGCCTTCCATGGCTACACAACGTTCCAGAGAATTATCGGCCATCCATGATACAAACTTGAGAAAACACCTAGCGCAGATGCTTCAGGAGGGAGTTGTCGAAGATCCGACCAAGCGTTTCACCTGCAGCTTGAATCGCGTATTCTTGCAGAGTGAGTTCGGAGATTGTTTGAGCCAAATCGATGTCTTCGTATGAGGACAGCGTGTTGGTTGCCAGCACTCTGGCATCTTCCAACGCCGAGGAGGTGGCTTCTAAACGATTAGTGAGCCCGCCGACTTTCGCTTGAGCCGCCGACACCTGACTAAGAGCGCTGTCTAAATCTCCCAAGCTCTCCGCGATGCCGGCCTTGAAGTTTCCTCGCAGCGCGGCAAGAAGATGTTGCACCGCCTCAAACACGTTGACACTCGGGCCGCTATAGACTTCATGGCCAGGAACATTGGTGGCGATCACCTCCCCGTCCGCCACCTCAATTTCATGAGTTGCAGAATCGCCGGCATATCTGCTCTGACTCACGACATGAAAGAGATCCCCTGCAGCAGGGGACGCCGTGTCGTTACTTATCGTGAACTGGATGCCGTCGAACGAGATCGCAGCGCCTGAGACATACGTCTGTCCACCTAGAACCATCTTTGGTGCAAGGGTCACGGTAAATCGATCTCCAGTAACCGGCGATCCCGGTTGTCCGTTCGAAAGTATGACGCGTAACCCGTCGAATTCGATGGCTCCTCCAGACACATAGGAGTTCCCAGTTGAAAGAGTCGACCCGGTCGTCGTGTTCACGACAGAATACTGCGAGGAAGATGTGAATTGGATCTCGTACGAATCGAGGGTGATGCCTTGGGGGTCGATAACTCCGGCATCAATGGCACCGACTCGGCCCACATTGGCCAAATTCGCAGCCACTGTAACAGGTGCCGACGTATTAAGGACGTCAAAGGTCGTTGCCCCGGTGAATCGGACGACATGATTGTCGAACGACGTAATGCTTGCGTTACGCACTCGTCCCTGCGAGATGGTCGCCCCTCCGCTGTTCGTCAAGGCGGCATGGGTGACCACTGTAGGCGCAAATGTCGAGGCGCCATCGCCCGCACTGCCTCCATTGAATCCAAGCAACGCCCGCGCGGATCCTCCAATCACCTCGGCATTCGCGCTCGGTCCCTCAGAATTCGAGGCAATCACAAGGCGAGCGTTTTCATACGTAACCGACACGCGTTTCCCCGCCGCAAGTAAGGTTGAATCAGCATTAATCCGGCTCTGT
>NZ_JBLYIG010000148.1:0-1547 GCF_049222245.1 Nitrospira sp. BLG_2
TTCGTCGTGCTCGTCTCAGGCGTTCGTTAAATGTGAAATCTACCAACCACTTGGGACGCTGGAATGTGGGAAGCCAGCGCTCAGGTTAATACACTTGAAATCCCGGCCATGAAGGTTCCGGAAAGGATGCGGGGGGAATCGCTCGTGTTTGAGAGAGTGCTTCACGCCACTCAGGAACATTGTGGACCCAGACCACCCGGAAGTATCGGGCGAGACGCGCCAAGACATGGTGCGGAGTTTTCCAATATTCGCTCCAGTCATGATAGGGCAATGCGATCACCCCGACATTACGACAGTAGGGATGAGTGGTCGATTCCATGGTATTCCTTCTCTCAGTTGACGAGAGCCTTAACAAACGGTCGCAGAACATCCTTTGTGGCCACCGTAAGATCCGCCGACAAACGTCTGTGGTTGGTGTGAACCCACTTCATCATGGACGCGTAGCAATCGACTTTTTCGTTCCAGGGAAGCGGTACGCGGCCGATGACGCAGAGGTATTCTCGAAACTGTCTAAAGTGTGGAAACACTAGTTTCCCTAGTTTGGTAGGGTCAAACCAGCGAGTCCTCCCTTGTCTATCCGAGTGCTGCGCGGTCGACTGAAGGGCATGCGCTCTTCTGAAGAATAAATATTCTGGAATCCGGTGAAATGGACCATAGAGAGTAAGTTCTGCTAAGAATACCCGATCGGAATCGGCGTAATGCCCATGCAGGCCTGTCTTCTTTAAGATGCTCGTTCTTATAAGTCCAAAATCAGGTTCACAGATGTGATCCATTCGAATAATATCGCGGAAGCGGTCCCTCGCTCTAACTGAATGGAGGTTCAACGGAGGATCGACCCTTGGCAGAAGTTGTCCAGTTTCATCAATATCCCTGGTATAGGTGTAACACAACACAATGGAAGGATTCTTTTGGAGGATCTCAACACATCGTTCGAGACACTGTGGATCACGCACGTCATCATGGTGCGCCCACATGAAATATTCTCCAGAGGACAACTCCGCAACTAGATTCTGATTACGACCATACCCTATGTTGGTCTCGTTCCGAGAGTAGCGTATTCGCCGATCCCTTACAGCATGAATCCTGCAAATATCGGCTGTTCGATCAGTCGATGCATTGTCCGATATGATCAGCTCAAAATCACTGAATGTTTGTGCCAATATGGATTCTATTGCTTGCTCAATATACCGCTCACCGTTGTACACCGGCATGCCGATGCTGACTCGAGGGAATTGTCCACCCATAACGACCTCTGACGTTGAAGACTGTATCGCTGCGGCGCTACTCGCTTTCACTCCTTTAGGATCCAGTACGCATGGAGGCTGCAACAGATTCCACGGGGCAGGCCTGTTGCCACTTGAACGGCATAAATACGAGCCCAAATCGACTTTCGATCCCTCTCCCCGACTCGTAAAAGTCCGACGGCTCGATTTCCAAAGCTCCACAATGATCCAGCAGATCCTGGAACAGCGGGCCAACAGCGCCAAGGAAAAGCGTCACGCTGTATCGACCGGGCATAAGATTAAGAAACTCCACTTCCAGGTCGA
>NZ_JBLYIG010000149.1:0-4833 GCF_049222245.1 Nitrospira sp. BLG_2
CCTCCGGCCGGCATATAGGTTTCCTGATCCCACGAAAGGACCGAGGCGGCACTATTGATGCGTTGAATTTCCAGCAGCCTGGTAGTGAGCGGTTCTAACGTCGCAAGCGTCTTCAATCCGGTCTCCTTTTCACTATGCTAAGATTCGCTCATGATTCGACAGTTGTGCGCAGTGTACGCAACCACATCAGTCTTTTCAAATTGCTGAAGGGGATACAGATGAAACAGCTGGTTCCGTCCGACATCGAAGCATACGCCGAAACTTATTCCATGCCGGAGTCGTCGGTCTGTCGCGCATTGCGCGAAGAGACCCATCGGACCATGCAATACCCCCAGATGCTGGTCGGCCCCTTGGAAGGGGCGTTCCTGAAAATGATGACGCAGCTGGTCGGCGCAAAGCGGATACTCGAAATCGGGATGTTTACCGGCTACAGCGCTCTGTGCTTCGTCGAAGCCCTACCGGAAGATGGAACTGTCATTACCTGCGATATCGATGAGAAAGCGGCAGCGGTGGCCAGGCGTTATATCGCGCAATCGCCATTCGGCAGCAAGATCAGTATCCGCATGGGGCCCGCTCTCGACACCTTGCGTATGCTCGATGGTCCATTCGATCTCATCTTCATCGACGCGGACAAAACCAATTACTTCAATTATTACCGTCGGTCGCTTGATCTGCTCGCTCCCAATGGAGTGCTCTTGATCGACAACGTGCTGTGGAGCGGCGAAGTCTTGAAACAGCCGCCGCCTGACGAGTCCACCGCCGCCATTCAGGAGCTGAACCGTGCCGTCTCGGCTGATCCCCGCGTGACCGCCGTACTGGTTACGATCAGAGATGGGATTTTGGTGGTGAAGAGAGCAGTCAAATGAGGAGAAGCATTATGCGTCCTCAAGGGTGCTTCCGCCGGTGCCCTTTATTGAGCGGGGCGATAGACCGCCTCAAGAGCCTTCATGTCCGGATGAAGTTTTGCCCGAGCTGCGGAGGAGATGAACGCACTGAGCTTCTTGGCAGGCCCTCCTTTTTGAGCCTCGTGTAGATTATCTTCCTCCATCGTCATATTCACCTGACGTCCATTGGTCCTCTCCGAAGTTGTGAAAGCTGTATTTTATTCAGCATTTAGTCGGGCTTGCTAAGGAAAGCTCCATACTCATTGAGGAGTTCGAACCGGACCTGGTTTATTGGCAGTTCCGTCTTATGGTATCTGTACCGAAACATATCCTATCGCGTTTCTATTTGTAGTCGTTCTCTTGGAAGACAAAATCGGTGAGAAATCACGTGGCTTTTCTCTTGGCTGAACAACTCTGTGGAGGTGCGTATGGACAAGACGACTAATCATGGGCATATGCGGGCCGAGATGGATCAGCTGATTTCCGCGATCGAGCTACCGGAACTGAACAAGCAGTTCCTGCGTGCGAGGTGGTTGGAGCAAATCCTGTGGATGGAGGAGAAGGCGTTGGACGCCTTGTGGTGGCACCGTGTGCTGCGCCTGGCGACAATCATCGGCGGCGTCATCGTGCCGGCGCTGGTCAGTTTGAATATCGCCAGCGACATGCAAGCCTTCGTTCAATCGATCACATTCATCGTCAGCCTTGTGGTGGCGTTGAGTGCCGCCGTGGAAGAGTTCTTTCGCTACGGCGAACGGTGGCGTCATTACCGGCGTACGGTGGAGTCGCTCAAAAGCGAGGGCTGGCAGTTTCTTCAGCTGAGCGGACCCTACGCCAACATGACTCATACTCAAGCCTATCCGGCTTTTGCCACACGAGTCGAGGAGCTCAGCCGCGAGGAAGTCGATCGTTACATGACGCAGGTGGCGAAGGACAAGAAGGAGGAGGATAGGATACCGCCCACGACATGAGCGGGAGCCCGTAAGCTTTATTTTAGGGAAATGCCCCCTCAAACGATCGTGATGAACCGGACGGGGAAGCTTCAATGAAACCCCATGCCTTTGTTGCCATACCGTTCGGCGTCAAAAAGGACGACCAGGGCAACGAGATTGATTTTAATCGCGTCTATGCAGATCTCATCAAGCCGGCGCTCGAAGCGGCGGGGCTTGAGGTATTTCGGGCGGACGAAGAGGAGCAGGCCGGCGATATCCGGACTGACATGTTTCAAGAGCTGCTCTTGGCCGACCTTGTCGTTGCCGATCTTACGATCGACAACCCAAATGTGTGGTACGAACTCGGCGTGCGCCATGCGTTGAGGGCACGCGGCGTCCTGCTCATCAGCGGTGGAAGAATGCCTACGGCGTTCGATCTCTATACCGATCGCAAACTTCGGTATTCCATTACAAACATCGGGCCGGATCCTACAGCAATTGAGAAAGACAAGGCGAAGCTCACTGACATGGTTAAAGCGACGATGGAATCTTGGCATGGTCGGAAGGTGAGTCCGGTTTATCATCTCCTGACAAATCTGCAAGAGCCTGATTGGAAATCCCTTCGTGTGGGCAGCGTGAGGGAATTTTGGGAGCGGCATGAGACTTGGGAACGACGTATCGGTTTAGCCAGCAAGGCCGGTCAGATCGGTGATGTTCTTGTGCTTGCCGATGAGGCGCCGATCGCCGCCTTTCGAGCGGAGGCCTGGATCAGTGCGGGCGAAGCGTTACGTAAAGCGGGACGATTCCTGTTTGGACTGGAACAGCTCGAACGCGGCCTCGCCATTGAACCGCACAATTTGCGAGGGCTCAGGGGTAAAGGAATCTGCTTGCAACGACTAGCGGTAGAGGGCAAGCCCGGGCATTCTCTGGATCGGGCACGAGCTCATTATCAAGAAGCGCTGGAGAAATTCCCGGCTGACCCCGAGACCTGGGCCTTGCTTGGCAGGGTCGACAAAGATGACTGGGTGGTGTCCTGGCACCAACCGGGTAAGACACCTCAGCTGATGCGAGACGAAGCGGCCTACGAAGACGCGCTGCTACGGTCGGCGATCGAGAGCTATGCCACCGCCTACCGTCGTAATCCTGGCCATTATTACTCCGGCATCAACACTCTCATGCTCATGCATCTCTACAGATATCTCACCAACGATCCACGGCACGATAAGGATATGGCGATGATGGCCGGGGCGGTGCGGTTTGCGGCGGAGATGGAAATGGATCCTATCCTGGCATTTGGGGCCAAGACGACGCTCGGCGATCTCGAAGTCCTGGTTGGGACACCGGACAGCACCAAAGCAGCTTATAAGGAGGCCCTTGCCAAGAATGGCAAGGACTGGTTTGCGCTGAACTCCAGCCGAGCACAGCTTCAATTGCTCAAAGACTTGAGATTTCGCCTGGACAACGTGGAGGCCGGCCTCAGTGTTTTTGATAGAGCCTTACAGAAGCTCACAAAGCCGGAGGACAAATGGCACCCGCGACAGGTGTTCCTCTTTAGCGGGCACATGATCGATAAACCCGGACGGCAACCGCCACGGTTTCCTGTCTCCAAGGAATCGGTTGCGGCTCAGAGGATTGGCGAGGCCTTACAAAAACTTGAGGCGGGTCCGGAAGACCTGGCGTTGACTCAAGGCGCCTGTGGTGGCGATCTGCTCTTTACCGAAGCCTGCCAGCAGCGAGGGGTGATGGTACAGTGGCTGCAGCCGTTCGACGAACCGACCTTTATCCAAACGTCCGTGGTCTGTCACAGTGAAACTTGGAGAGATCGGTACCTCAAGGCTAAAGCTAAACTCACGACAACCATTCGCTCAGCCCCAGAAAGTCTTGGCCCACCGCCGAAAGGCGTCGATCCGTACGAACGGTGTAATCTCTGGCTCCTCTACACGGCATTGTCCTATGGGATCAGCAAGGTCCAGTTTCTCTGCCTCTGGGATGGCGGGGGAGGGGACGGCCCAGGCGGCACTGCACACATGTATCAAGAAGTGAATCGCCGGACTGGGCAAGTCACTTGGATCGATAGCCGAAACCTTTAACTCCTCCAAACCCACCGTACCCATTTCGATACATGCTGTATCGGTTTAGACTCTCCCCCCACTGCTTCGAGCCACTCGCGCAGCGGTTCTCTAGCTTCTTAACGATCGTTGAAGAAACCATAGTGAAAAAAATCCTGAGAAAGAGTACATAGGGGGCAATCGAGCGAAGTCCCGCTTATTAATACGTAATTGGCAGGATGATTGCTCACACGAAGAGTCGACACGGCTCTCGAACTTTTGTTCAGGTGTGTTTTAGACACGGAAAGGAGAAGTATGGCCAAGCGAGCGGTGCTCATCGGGATCAACAAATATCAAGTCCCCGGCGCGGACCTCCAAGGATGCGTCAACGATGTGAAGAATCTGAGCGGAGCGCTGACAACGTATTACGGCTTCGCCAAAAAAGACATCACGACCCTTACGGATGCCCAGGCGACGAAAAAAGCGATGGAGCGATCCATTAAGAATCTGATCACGAAAGGGAGGAAGGGAGATGTCCTGCTCCTCCATTATTCGGGGCATGGATCCAACGTGCCTGACGACAATGGAGATGAAGCGGATAAGCGCGACGAGATCTTGTGTCCGACCGATCTGGATTGGAAAGATCCCTTCCGCGACGACTGGCTGCGGAAGACCTTGGGAAAACTTCGGTCGGGGGTAAACCTCACCGTTATCATGGACTGTTGCCACTCCGGCACCATTACGCGCGTGATGAACCCGTTGGACGCTCCCAGAAGGCAACGGTACCTCCCTTGTCCATGGGACCTTATTGCCACTGAGTCCGGCCGGAAGCTGCGTGGGGTGGTTCGCGGACAACTGAGCAAGGCCCCCCGGGGGCGCAAGAGGAAGAGCGATATCGTCCATGCGGACATTCAAGAGGTGCTCATCACCGGCTGCCGCGATACGCAAACATCGGCCGATGCCCATATCGGC
>NZ_JBLYIG010000150.1:0-1777 GCF_049222245.1 Nitrospira sp. BLG_2
GCGACCGGTTCAGGCTTTGGCTCAGCCACTTCGACGGTACGCTGTTCGATCGGCTCTTCACGAGGCTGAGGAGGCTCGACCTTTTGCTCGACTGGTTGTACCGGTTCGATCGCTGGTGGAGACGGTTCGACTTTCCGTTCCAACGGTTTCACCGCCTGATATGTCTCCGGCACTCGTTTCGGCCGTGTCGGAAGCGTGGCCCTCGACGGTGGTTGTTCCGGCGTCACGACCGATTGGACTTGTTCAGGCAGGGATTCAGACTTCACCGCCTCCACTAACGCCACGTTCCACTTGAATACATCCTCTTGCAAAATGGGCTTAACCTGTATGGTAAACGCGAGCGCGAGGCCGACGACCGCTCCATGCAAAGTCAGCGAGATGCCCCAGGCCGGGAGAAAGAATTGCTGTTCATCCGCAGATGTCATGTTTTCTGCCTTTCGAATTTGGACAAACTGTCCTGCAAATCCCCGCAATGGGTGAGACTCTCATTCCTAACGAGCATTGTTGGCCCACTCTAGGTGGAACCCCTACGGACGCTTCGCGATGATACAGTGAAGATGCTGGAAACGAAGTTTACAGTGAGTAGGATGATGGGGGACCGCGGTTGGCAGAGATAGAGGACGCTTCAATCGCGAGGTTCCGAAATTTAGGAGCGGAAAGCAAAGCGATGGGGCTGCGCTCAACCTCCAGTTGAACGACCGCGCTATCCATCACTGTTCCGGCGGCACACATCCATGAACAGAGCAGTGTCCCGTGTGTCGCTGCTTGATGCTGAGCATGGTGTCCGGCGTGCTCAGCGGCCTGAGCTTGGGCCAAACCGCCGATGGCAAGGATGCAGAGTACGAGTGAGATTGAAAGGAACTTCCGGAAAGCGTAACTCATCGAACGCTCTCTCTTCTGAATGAGATGAGGAGAGTGAGCCTCAACTGGGCTCCTACTATTCTATTAATGATGTTACAAACGTGATTGATCTTAGGTGAGCTGAACAACTTCTGTCAAGCCACTCTGAGGCCGCCCGAGGTTCAAGTAGGATTCAATGGAAAGATCCTGTATACTGTGCGGATTATTTCGACATCAAACTCATTTACAGAACGACGAATGCCTTTCTTATGGTTACACAAGTACTCAATCTGATCTTCGGCAGCAAAAACGACCGCGAAATCAAGACTCTGCGACCGATCGTGGAGCAAATCAACGCCTTGGAGTCCGGGCTCACACCTCTCTCCGATCAAGCCCTTGCCGACAAAACTCAAGACTTCAGGAAACGGCTTGAAGCCGGCCAGACACTAGACGACATCTTGCCGGAAGCGTTTGCCGTGTGCAGGGAAATGTCGCGCCGCAAGCTCAACATGCGGCATTTTGACGTGCAACTGATCGGCGGCATGATTCTCCACCGTGGCCGCATCGCCGAAATGAAAACCGGCGAAGGGAAGACCTTGGTGGCGACGCTTCCCATCTATCTGAACGCGCTCGAAGGCAAAGGCGCCCATCTCGTCACCGTCAACGATTATCTCGCCAAGCGTGACGCCCAGTGGATGGCGCAGCTCTACCACGCATTAGGCCTCTCCACGGGAATCATTCAGCACGATGCGTCGTTCATCTATGACCCGACCTATGATGCGTCCGATAAGCGGCTGCAACACCTTCGTCCCTGCACAAGACCCGAGGCCTATCGCGCCGACATTACCTACGGCACCAACAACGAATATGGGTTCGATTATCTTCGCGACAACCTGGTCGTCACCGACTTGAATCAATGCGTTCAGCGCGAGTTGAA
>NZ_JBLYIG010000151.1:0-1891 GCF_049222245.1 Nitrospira sp. BLG_2
AGGCGGTCGGGTGCGATGTCCTGGCGGTGCCGACCGGTACGGACGGGATCGAAGCGATCCGAGAAAAAACGTTTGATCTGGTGATCACCGATCTCCGGTTGCCGGGTACGGACGGGCTGTCTGTGCTCCGGACGGCCAAGGGCAAGGAATCCCAGACCGAGGTGCTCGTGATTACCGCGCATGGATCAGTCGATACAGCCGTCGAAGCCATGAAACTGGGAGCATTCGATTACATCACGAAGCCGTTCCAGATGGATGAATTGCTCCTGATCGTTGAGCGGGTCGGCAGTATGATCATGCTCCGTCGGGAGAATCAGGATCTCAAGCACCAGCTCGAAGAAAAGTTCTGCTTCAACGGCATTTTAGGGGCGAACAGTCAGATGCGGGCCGTGTTGGAGAAGATCAAGCTCGTGGCCGAGACCGATTCCACCGTCTTGATCGTCGGGGAAAGCGGCACGGGCAAGGAACTTGTCGCCAACGCGCTGCACCAGAACAGCGCGCGGAAAGGGTATCCGCTGATCAAAGTCAGCTGCGCCGCGTTGCCGGAGTCGCTGCTGGAAGCGGAACTCTTCGGCCACGAGAAAGGCGCGTTTACGGGTGCGTTACGCCAGCGGCGGGGACGATTTGAGATGGCGAATCGAGGGACCTTGTTCCTCGATGAAATCGGCGAAATCTCGCCTGTGGTGCAGGTGAAACTTTTGCGCGTCCTGCAGGAGCGCACCTTCGAACGGGTCGGGAGCAATGAGCCGATCGAAACGGATGTGCGGCTTGTGTGTGCCACACAGAAAGACTTGCGCAAAGAGGTGGCTCAGGGCCGGTTTCGCGAAGATCTCTTTTATCGGCTCAACGTTGTACCGATCGTCGTTCCACCGCTCAGGCAACGGCAAGAAGACATTATGGTGATCGCCGAGCATGTCCTTGAAACATGCTCGCTCAAGCTGAACAAGCACCTGCGCGGGTTTTCCCAACAGGCGCGTGAATTGTTGCTTCGCTATTCGTATCCGGGGAATGTGCGGGAATTGGAAAACATGGTCGAGCGGGCAGTGGCTCTCGGGCGGGATCAGGCCGCGGTTCAACCCCCCGATCTCTGTGGATTTCAATCCTGTCCCTACCTGGGAGGCGTCCAACAAGAATCCTGCGGCTTCTGTAGCGAAGGTTTGACCGGAGGTAAAAAGAAGAAAGATGCGACCCTGACCGCGCTTGCCGCTGCGCGAGAAAGTTTTGAGAAGGACTACATCGTCTCCGTATTGGAACGGGTCGATGGGAGCCGCACGACCGCGTCGAGAATCTTGGGATTGTCACGCAAGGCCCTGTGGGAAAAATGCAAACGTTACGGTATTCCGTCGGCACATGGTGACGGAGGGGGGGGAGACTAGCAGGATGCTGAAAAAGTCCGCCAGCGGCGTTCTCGCAAGACACAGCCGCCTCACCATCTCGGCGGCGTTCACAGGCGTGCCGTGCCTTATTCGGCACGGCGTGAACCTCAGAGGCTCAACGTACCGAAGCGTACGCCTCGCCTCTTCACTCGCTGTGGCCTTGCTGGACAGGCTTTTTGAGCATCCTGCTGTTATTCTGGTGTTAGCACCGTACGACAATTCCATCATATTGTTGGCATCAACCGTGGTTTCCGCAGCATGCTAGAGGCTTTCATCCCCATACCGGCCGCAATCGTGCGGTTAGAAGAGATGTCGTCGCGTTGGCACATATTCTGTGTAACCTACTGAGGAGGATTTGAATCATGAATCTTTTCAGCAGAGCCATACATGTCTCGCTGGGCCTTGTCCTAGTCGCGGGGGTGGCGTATGCCGCTGAACCGGCGGAAGTGGAAAAGTTCGTCAATGCCCGAATCGAGATCGGCGAAATGATGACGAACTATTTCAAAGATGGCCAG
>NZ_JBLYIG010000152.1:0-10016 GCF_049222245.1 Nitrospira sp. BLG_2
ACGCCGCCGGTGCCGGGGGTTGCGGTCAAATTGCTGACGCGAACGGCGCCCGACCTCACCGCCATGCTGGAGACGCTCTGGGCGATCATCCGCGAAGAGCTCTTGAATCTCCCGCCTGTGTTCTTGCGAAAATACTAAGGACGTCTCGTTCCGCTAGCGCGCCGGTCTGGGCCTCTCCGTTAGGGAGTCGCCTAGAAATGTGAAGCTCTGGAATCAGTCACCGTCGAGGTGCGGAGCGACCAGGCCAGTCCCAGCAGCGACAGGAGGAAAATCAGCCACTTGGAGGGATCGAAGTTATACCAGGCAGGACCATTGCGGTAGTCGCTTTGATAAGTATGGTGATAATTATGATACCCTTCGCCGAAGGTCAGGAGCGAGACCAGCCAGCTATCTCGACTGGAATCCGCCTGGCTGTGGGGTTGGCGTCCCCAGAGATGGCACACTGAATTGATGCAAAAGGTTGAATTCAATACCGCAAATGTCCGTCCCAGGCCGGCCAGCATGAAGCAGCTGACACCGCCGACCAACCCGCCATAGAGAAAGCCCGCCACGAACGGAAGCGCCAACCCTGAGAGGAAGATCGGTACGTAGTAACGATGCTGCCACATCACAATCGGATCCTGCCGGAGGCGCGTGGCATATTTTTCGTCGGAATAGCGTTGATCGGCAAAGAGCCATCCACAATGACTGTGCCAGAACCCCAGCTTCGCATTGTACGGATCGGCGTCTTGATCACAGGCAGCGTGATGACGAATGTGATCAGCACCCCATTTGAGAGCGGAGTTTTGCAGGGCCCATCCTCCCGCGATTAGGAGCACGGCCTTGACCCAGTCGGAGCAGCTGAAACTCCGGTGTGAGATCAGGCGGTGGTACCCGACCGTAATGCCCAGTCCGGTGATGATGTAGAGAAGCACGAACATGGTCCAATCCAGCCAGGTATAGCCATAGACATACCCGAATAATGGAACACCAATAAGGGCACTCACTACAATGACACCGAAAAGCAACATTGTCACATAGATCGGGTACGTGCGCTTGAGGGCTTTGGCAGACGCTGTTGATGCTGTCATTGAAGTGCTGATGTGGGAAGGGGCATGCCGCTGTGATTCACTCGGACATTCGAGGTCGAGGACGCGTCCAATTTTTAGCCACTGTATCAGGACAACGGCAAAATTGCTACTATGAAGGTCGCTAGGTGCCTCTTGTTTGACATTGACAGCGGGCGGTAAGATTTCATATACATACTCGATCTGAGCCAGTCTCGCCAGCGGATGGTTGTATTTGTATCCTGCGGTAAGCAAATGTAGTTCATGGGTTTCTACTCGGCTGATGGGAAAGGGCGGAGAGAGCGAGTCAGCATTAGGTAGTTGGTCTATTACAAGGAGGCAGTACAATGAAGAGTGCGTTATCAGCCATGTTGGGTGTAGCAGCCGTCGCGCTGGTCGCGGCGCCTCTCACCTCGTATGCGGGAGGAACAATCACTGGGAAGGTGACGTATGCCGGTAAGCCGGAGCAGAAGGAGTTTCTCTTCTCAAAGTTTCCGAATCCAAAGTTCTGCCCCAAGATCGCTGAGAAGGATAAGAGCAAAGTAGATGGCGACAAGCGGTTTCTGAAGCAGATCGAAGTGGGGAAGGACGGTGGCTTGAAAGGTGCCGTCGTTGTGGTTGCGGATATCGAAGATAAGGCCTGGATGGACGGCTATGCCGGTACGGAAGTCATAGCGGAGTTCTGTGATTTCCAGCCGTTCAGCGGCATCGTCGTCAATACTCGACCCTTCAAGGTTGAAAACACTGACGCCGATCCCGATGACCCCAAGTCAGTCGCCGGTGTGCTCCACAATCCCCATAGCTTCACGGTGAAAGGCTCGACTTCGGCAACCGGGTTCAATATCGGTTTGGCTAAAAAGGGTGATAAGCTCGATAAGCCGGTGACGTTCCGTGGCGGCGCTGAGAAGGAAGGGTACTTCCGGTTACAGTGCGATCAGCATGAGTTCATGCAATCGTTCTTCCTACCCGTGTCGAACCCACACTTCGCTGTCGTAAAGGAGGATGGATCCTTCGAAATCAAGGATGTCCCTGCGGGCAAGCATAAGGTAGTAGCCTGGCATCCCTTTGCCGGCAAGGCCAAGAAGATTGAGTTCGAAGTCGATGTGGCCGACGGTGGGACCGCTAATCTCAAGGCTGAAATCAAGTAAGACGGTTCATCTTGTACTCGCGATCGAAGGGCAGCGGAACATCCGCTGCCCTTCGTGTTTTCAGCCCTTTCCCGAAGAAAATGAGTCGCAGTGCCTTTCCATTTCCGTGTTAGAGGATCTTTGTCAGGGTGTCAGTTATATTTTTTGCCGGTAGTGGCGTGTCTAGAGCAGACGGCATTGATTGGTTCGCGTCAAACCGTTTGACGAATGCTCCATCGGTGCGTCGTTTACTTATTACGCAGTGAGGCGATGTTACAGGTGCGGTTTGCTTTCGCCTATCGCCGTCGCGGGTCTTGAAAGTCGATCGCTGAGGCCGAATAAGTCGATGCTACACGGTACGAGATCAACTGACCCCATAATGGCACAGGGTCATCATCCGAAAGAGATTCCTACAACTTCCGTCGAAATAGCCGAGTCGGAAAGCCGGTGGCGGGCGGCTTATTAATATCGCGGCGCATATCTTGGCGCATTCGGGTACCTGGTGCCCCCCGGAAGCGTGGGCACATAATTGGGGTCGATGTGCTCCCAGACCCCGGCACTTTTCCCACTGATCCCCCACCCGCGCACATAAAGAAGCGCCAGCACCGGCTCAGTTTTAAATTTAGTAGTCTCAGTGACCCGTGCGGCGACCGTCACTCGCGCCCAATCGCGATATGCCTGAGGTAGTTCATTCTTCTCCACCATCACCCAGTAGCATCCGGCTTCGAGGCCGCTCAGATTGGCTGGAGGATGGGGAATGTAATCCTGGTCAAGAGGCCGGTTCTTGAGGCGCAGCCAGAGGTACTGTTCGTGCGCTTCTTCTTCGATGATGGTCCCGCCCAACAGCACCACTTTCCCGTGGAATCTCTCCGGATCGGCCACAAGATCCGAGAGCGTCGCGCCACGCTCAGCCTTCCATATATAGTAACGCGGCACTGAGGAGTAACGCGGTACTTTGGAACATCCTGTCGCCGCCAGCGTAAGACTAATGGCCAGGAGGAAACAGAAAAATCCCCATAGGAGCCGACCGCAAGTAATCATAGTTTGTCGTCCTTGGTTGATTGCACTAAACACCGTCGAGACTGGCATGCTTTGGTCATATGTCGAGTATGCTGCCTGCGAAATCCCTTACTCCTTAGGCGGTAGGCCTTCAAAGATAGACGGTCATCGCGCGCGGAGACTGCCAGCATCCCGAAGAAGAGTCAAGTCACCGCGATTCCTTTAATTCACAAAGGTCATTGATTCCCCGAAAATCATCCGCCTTCAGTAGGGTGTTTCTCCACCTGACCGATACCGGACTGCCTCAAGCTTGGAATACCGACTGGCGCACCGTTCGAAACAGCCACCCACGTTTTGTGTGGACGCACACTGAGGCCAGCCTTCGGCGGTGATCCCGCAACGTGCTTGTGACCGATGGCGACATCAGCGTCTTGTCTTTTACTTTCTGATCTAGGTAAGATCATGGCTTTAAGAGCTATTTGCTTGAGGAATTGGTGTGTCACGAGAGCTTTCCCTGGCGGAAATCTTCCAGCTTGGTTACTACTGGGAAACCAAAATTCTGCTGACGGCAGTGAAACTGGACATATTTTCCGCGATAGATACGGCACCAAAAACAGCGCAAGCGATCGCGGCTCGAATCGGGGCGGATGCCTCAACGCTCGGTCTTCTGGCAAACGCGCTGGTTGCGATGAAACTCCTGACCAAAAGCCATGAGTTGTACGGCAACTCCTCCACGGCACTGACATACCTCGTTCGGCATTCATCCCAATATGTCGGCCATCTACTCCTCTTGCATGACGCGGAATGGAGCAATTGGGGACAATTGGAGGAAACGATTCGAACGGGGCGGCGAACGGTTGACCGGCATGTTTTTGAGACCGATCCGGAGCTTGGAAGCAATGTCTTGACGGTCCTTAATCGGATCGGTCAGCAAAGCGGACCTGATTTTGCCAGACGATTGAAACTCACGGGATCGGAGCGGCTGTTGGATTTAGGGGGAGGCGCGGGAACCAATGCCATCGCTTTTTGTCAGGTGTACTCTGAATTGCGCGCGACGGTTTTTGATCTTCCGGCCACGTTGAAGTTGACCGAAAAAACGGTCAAGGCCGCAAAGTTGGAATCACGAATCACACTCGCCCCCGGTGATTTCAATAGAGATCAGCTCGGGGGGCCATACGATGTGGTCCTGATGTCGGACATTCTTCACTATCAAACGTTCCAAATGAATCACGATCTCGTCAAAAAAGTCTTCGTATCGCTGGCGCCGGGAGGGCGGTTGATCATCAAGGATCGATTCCTGGACGAGGCCGGGACTGGCCCGGCGTGGACCACGGCGTTTACCATCCATATTCTTGTGAATACGCAGTACGGCAGTTGTTACAAATGCAGCGATGCGATGGAATGGTTGACCAAGTCGGGATTTGGCTCTGTCCTAGAATTGGAAAAGACGGCCGTCGTGCAAGGCCTGAAATCTCGTGACGCGTGAAGCCTGTTTCGCCGACTCAGTAAGGGCAAGCGAGGGGAGCGTCTTCGGTGAAACATGAACCCCATTTCGAGGCACGGTCCTCGAGAGACGAGAGACGAAGAGCAGAGCGATGGATTGGTTGAAAGACCCGGGATTTTTGGGGACCCATGCCACAACTGGCGCGGATTTAAGCCAGTTGATGGCCACGCTGTTTACCGCTCTCTTTGTCGTTGGATGGCTCCGGGCTCGTAAGCGACAGGCCGATGCCCATCATTGGTTGATGCTGGGCGGAATGATATCGATGCTCAGTTTCTTTATGGCGTACTATCTCTTCAGACAGCTCGGCGTATTGGCTGTGGAGGGGAAAGAGGGATTCGGTGGTTCTCAATCGCTTTATGATTACGTCTTTATTCCGGTGCTCACGCTCCATATCATTCTTGTCATCATCGGCTTGGTCATGGCGGTTTACATGATCGTGCTGGGCTTTCGCTCTCAACAATTTGTTGACGGAGTGCGGTCCCTCCGGGAATCGCGATTGCTCACGACGTGGAAGAAGATCGGGGTCATTTTCGGCGGAATTGCCGTGGCGGTGCTCGGGTTGTTTTTTTCGCGCGTGGCGACCGCCGGCTTTTCAATGCGAAAGCTTGAAGTGTACCTCGCATTTCTTATGGTCGTCGCATTCGTGTTCGCGATCGAGATGGCGATTCAACGGATCTGGCCTGATGGCGCACGGCGACATCGCGCGCTCGGCCGATTTACGATGGTCATTTACTGCGTCTTGTTTGTCACGGGGAGTTTTACCTACACCATGCTGTATATTCTATATCCCGGGAAGATTGGGTAGCCTATTGAGATGTTGACCTGTGGCTGTGGTCGATGGATGCATACGGAAGGGATCGAAGAGCGGGCAGGAGAAAGTGGTGCCCCGCAATGGTTCATCCGATCGGAATGCCGAGGTTGCGAACTAAAGATCGGCGTCGAGGTACCGGAAGGACAGACGTATGGACTGGTCGATCGATTGATGTGGACTGATGAGGCATTGCACCGGCTGGATCGACTCCCGCCCTATATAGCAACTCTCATCAAGAAGGATGCGGAGCAGGCTGTTCGGCAGCGTGATTGTCAGGTGGTCACGCACGATGTGTTGTTGTGTCCAGAAATCGGCGAGCGAATTGAATGGGAGCCTGAGGCGGAGCGGCGGTTGGAAAGAGTTCCGGCTCCGGTTCGCGCCATGGCTCGGGTTGAACTTGAGCGCACGGCTGCGGACCGTGGGTGGTCTCGTGTTACCGTGTCTCTGATGGAAGAAGTGAAGGCGAAGTACTTTGGGATGGGCGTTCAAAAGACGTGAAAGGCGAAACGTTAAGGTGAAAAAACCGATTCATGTTTCACGTCTCCCCTCTCACGTTTGACGAGTCCACTATGTTGCACCGGATGGCCTTGCGCGTACTTCCGAGCTTAAGTTTGGCGGTCACGGAAGAAACCGTGCGCAAGCAGAAACGGATCGTGATGCTGGTCCCCGGGCTAATTGCCTTCGTGGTGTATCGTCTTGTCAAGCATCTCGTTCCGATTGCAGACCCCCTTGTTCTGTTGACGGTCAGTAGTTTGGTGGCAATGGTTACCTCGGTCCTGGCCTATCGAGTCGGCCGGTCCGCTTCGTGGGCCGTCATCGTTCAGCAGGATGGAGCGCGTCTCCTCAGCTGGCTTGCCGGCTGGATCGGCGCCGTCTATGGCATTCAGCTCTCGCTGCTGGTGCTGACTCTGCTATGGATCATGAATTACGATTATCTCCTACATCCTGACGGACCGGCCATGATGGCGATCATCATTTCGTGCACGGCGGTCGCTCGCGACGCGTTTGAAATCGGACATGTGCGCAAGCTCTCGGTGTTGGGACGGCCATTTCTCACGTTCCCTGATGGAGCACAGTTTCGCTTGTTGGTACAGCGTAGAGCTTGGCAATTGGGGCCCTGGGTCATGGTCGGCCTTGCCATGGGCGCGATGGCATCGTTGCCCGGAGCGGTTATCGCGGATGTGCAAGGAGCGGCATTGGCTCAATTGTTGAGCGTGACCGTCCTCGGTGGTGGCCTCGCCCTCTGTGCCTATTTTGGCGGACTCTATCCTTCCGTGTCGTGGGTTCGCATTCTTCGTCAGACCGCCCCGGGGGAATTGCTGAAATATTGGTGGTGGCCTGGGATGGCTTTTGCTTCGACCTATTATCTTGTGACGATGGGACTGTTGTTGTTTGTCGCGGGGCAGCCGACGATTACGTTGGGCTCAGCCGCCGTGATGGGCGCGCTGGTCACGGCCATGATGGTGTTGTACGGCTACTATCTAGGCAATCGACGGCACGTTGAAGACGAACAAGCCCCCCAACTATCGAGCGGAATGTTGCGCTGTCCGTTCGTGATGGGGATTCTTGGAAAGCCGGTCGGCGCTGCCGGTGCGGCTGGGGAATTGGTATTCGGCAAGACCGAAACGAAGGGGTAGATGCATGGGGCAAGGATTGAGGTTGAAGCGTTTCGCGATCCGTGTTGCGGCCAGCATCGCGCTGGTCGCGATCGCCATTGGATGCGTATGGAATGGGCCCGATTCGTCATTTGCGGAATCGTCGACGGACGTGTACTTCGGCACCGAAGGAACTCCGCAGGGACCGGCGGCTCCCACTCCTCATGAAACGGTCTATCCGCGCATCGGCTCGTTAGACAATCGGCTGCTGGTGTGGTTCGTGACGCAGCAACATACCTATTTCGGAGGATTCGTTCTCGCCCTGCCATTGTTTTGTGCGTTGCTCGAGTTCCTGGGGCTAATAACTCCAAAGCCGGCCTTGGCGCTTCGCTACGATGGTCTGGCGAGAGATCTCGCGAAGGTGGCGGTCTTGGCGCTTTCCGTCACGGCGCTCATCGGCAGCGTGATGCTGACGATGTTCATCACGCTGTATCCCAGTTTCATGAAATATATGGGCGGAACATTCAAAGGGTTCATGCCCGTCTACGCGGCTGTGTTCGTCGGGGAGTCGCTGCTGCTGATCGTCTATTACTACGGCTGGAATCGGATGACGGAACGTGGCATGAAGTGGATTCATGCTGCGATCGGGATTCTGACCAACATTGTGGGAACGGCGTTATTGATGATGGTGAATGCTTGGTCCGCCTTCATGATGTCGCCTGCCGGAGTGGATGCGCAAGGCCGGTTTCTGGGAAACGCCTGGCATCTGCTGCACTCCGCCCTTTGGAATCCTCTGAACGTCCATCGCTTTCTTGCGGATATCATGTCCGGCGGGGCGGTCGTGCTGGCCTATGCATGTTATCGGTTTTTTACCAGTAAAACAGACGAAGAACGGGCGTATTTCGATTGGGTGGGATATATCTTCCTGTTTGTCACGGTCTGCGCGCTCGTCCCCATGCCCATTGCCGGCTATTGGTTGATGAAGTCGGTGTTCGTGTTTCGCCAAACCATGGGTGTGACGATGATGGGCGGGTTGCTCACCTGGTTGTTTGTGGTTCAGGCGCTCTTGATCGGTGCCTTGTTCTTGGGAATCAACTATTACCTCTGGCAGAGTATGGCTCGAATCAAAGGAAGCGAGCGGTATCAGCCCTACTACCAGCTCTTGTTGGGTGTATTAATGCTGGCGCTCTTCATTTGGCTGACACCGCACACCTTGTTCATGTCTGCGAGCGAAGTGAAGGCGATGGGAGGGGCTCAGCATCCTGTGATCGGGAACTATGGTGTCATGTCGGCTAAGAATGGAGCGGTCAACATCCTGATCCTCGTCACTGCGCTCAGCTTTTTGTACTATCGTCGAGCGAATCGAACCATGACCATTTCATGGACCAGAACCGGAAACATCGCGATCGCGGTGCTGTATGCGGTCGGGGCGTTGAACATCATCTGGCTGTCCATTTATGGGTTCTATCTGCCGGCGAAGATTCGGGTTGGTCTTTCAGCTCCACAAGCCCTCACGACGCTGACGGTGATCGTAACCGGCGTGGTGATCAATCGTCTCATGCTTAGAGGAGCGGTGGTGCATGGCCCGATTCAGTGGGGAAAAATTCCGTTGCGGGGCATGGTCGGATTGTTCGGGTTGGCGGCGTCCTTCAGTTGGGTGATGGGCTTGATGGGCTATATTCGTTCGTCGGGACGATTGTCTTGGCATGTCAGTGAGCTGATGGCTGACGTCTCGCCATGGGCCTTCACACCGGACCTTCAGTTCGCCACCAAAATGGTGACGCTGAACATGGTGGTATTTTGGGCGGCTGTTCTTGCGCTGTTCTGGATGTGTGAGCATGGGCAACAGCCGGCGATGGCGATGGATGAGGAGTTTCGTGACAAAGCGGCGCCGTTGCTTGCGCCGGTTCCGTCGCAAGAAACATAGAAAGGGAATAGAACAATGGAGCGCCGTGTGCCGATTTGTGCCGCAACCGTTCTCGGTATTGTATTTGGTGTTTTTGCTTGGCAAGATCCCGTTGACGCCCAAGGGCAGGCTTTGGTGCTGGAAGATTTTCAAGCGAAGGAAGCGGACGGGTTCCCTTCGCTGTGGGATCACGAAAGTCAGCGTAGCCAATCGAAAGGGCGCGACGCTTATAAGGTGCAGTCGGAGAACGGCGCGAATTTCTTGTCGGCGAAAGATGCCGGGCAGCGGATCAAGAAAAAGAAAATCGATTGGGATCCCAAGATCTATCCTATTCTGACCTGGCGATGGCGTCTCAATAAAGCGACGACTGGAAATGAGCCGCTTGCCGCGGTCTATGCTTCCCTCGATACCGATCTCCTCTTTATCCCGGTTTTCACGAAATATGTATGGAGCGAGTCGAAGCCGGATGGCACCTTAACGGAAGGCGGCATGTTTAGTGGCTCCGAGATTGTCGTCCAGACTGGAACGAAGGAAGTCGGACAATGGTTTGAGGAACGGGTGAATGTGTATGAGGATTTCAAGCGGATTCATAAGCATGAGCCGGCGGAGAAGGCATGGGGAATTTCCATCATCGCGGCGCCTGGTGTTGAAGTCGATTTCGGTCCGCTGATTGCTGTTCCGGCCAAGTAGAGATTGGTCTGTCCCGTCCCTGAAGGATCGGTGATGACGAGAAGCAAGGTGTTTGATATTGCACTCGGGATAGCTGTGATGGGTACCGTCGGTACGCTTATCGGTCTTACCATGGGCGGAGGGCTGATGCCCGTCGCCATCTGTGTCGGGCTTGGACTCGGTGTCGTGATCGGCTTTCTCGGCGGCCGCCGATTTCTCGTGAGTATCCTTGTCGGTACTGTGCTGGGAGGCCTGTTGGCCTGGCTGATGGCCGGTGTGGAACGGATCTGGGTCGGCGCCGGAGCGGGTGCCGCCATGGGTGGTTTTCTGGGTGTCCAAATTTCAATGTTGCTCGATGT
>NZ_JBLYIG010000153.1:0-1949 GCF_049222245.1 Nitrospira sp. BLG_2
GACGGTCACCGTGCCGGAGGCGATGGAGTTGATGATCCCGGAAGACCAAGCGGTGTTGCTCTTTCAATCGGTGCGGGAGCTGCTGATGAATGCGTGGAAACATGCCGGCACCGGAAAGGCCGCCGTCGTCCTGACATACACGGACGACCAGTTACGGATCACCGTGAGCGACAAAGGCGCCGGCTTCGATCTTGTGACTGTCGCGGCGGCGCATCCGACAAGTGGTGGCGTTTCCTCGAAATTCGGCCTCTTCAGCATTGAGGAACGCATGCAATCGCTCGGCGGGTCGTTCGAGCTGGAGTCGGCCAAGGGCAAGGGAACGACCGCGACGCTTACCTTGCCGTTGGCTCGGCACCGTGAGACTGAGGTCAAGGTTCAGGCTGAGAGTCCGGAGAGAAGTTTTTCATCAACCTTAGCCTCAATCTTGCAGCCCCCTGCTTCTCGCATTCGTGTCTTGTTGGTAGACGACCACACCATGGTGCGGCAGGGACTTCGCGCGATGTTGGAAAGCTACGAAGATGTGCAGATCGTCGGTGAAGCGGTGGACGGCCAGGACGCCTTACGGTTGGCCGAGAAGCTCCGGCCAGGGATTGTGGTGATGGACATCAATATGCCGAGGATGAACGGCATCGAGACCACACGCGAGATGACCGCCCGCTATCCCGACGTCATGGTGATCGGGTTATCGGTCAACGCGGGTGACGACAATCGCGGCGCGATGATCAAGGCCGGCGCCGTCCGGCTCATGACGAAGGAATCGGCGGTGGAAGAGCTGTACGGCACGATTCAAGAGGCGGTAAAGCGTAAGTGATGAGTGAGAATCCGCGAGGCGACGGATAAGGAGGCGCAGGGCGCGATGGTGAGCGTCCAATATTCTATCTCAAGCCATGCCGATTCGCGACGAACACCGATGTGACCGGGTGTCGAAAGAAGAGGAGCATGCTGGGTGCGATGGGTGACATCACCAAAATCAAGAAGGCCCAAGCCGAATTGGGGGACCGCGGCAACCAGCTCAATGTCCTGTACGATCTTGCGAGTGCCGTCAACCGTGCGGACTCGCTTCATGTCATCTATGACAGGGCGCTCGATGCCATTCTGACCACGCTGCGGGCGGATCGAACGTCGATTCTGTTATTTGACGAACGGGGCGTGATGCAGTTTCAGGCCTGGAGAGGTTTGTCGGAAACCTATCGCGGTGCGGTGGCCGGGCATTCTCCGTGGAAGCGGGGCGAGACCGGGACGATGCCGATCGTCGTTGAGGATGTGGCGGCTTCGGACATAGATCCGGCACTGAAGACGGTGATTCTTGATGAAGGCATCCGGGCCATGGCTTTTGTGCCTCTGACATCATCCGGTCGTATCATCGGTAAGTTCATGGTCTACTTCGAGCGTTCTTGGACGCTGGACAAGGAGGATCTTGGAGTGGCTCAAGGCATCGCCGATTTGCTGGGAACCGGCATTGAGCGCAAGCGGACCGAGCGAGCGCTGCGCGAGAGCGAACAACGATTGAGAGCGATCATGGATTACGCGCCGGCGGCGATCTTCATCAAGGACCCTGCCGGACGGTATCTCTTCATGAACGAGCAGTGTGCACGGGAGTTGAACGTGAATCGCGAGCAAGCCCTTGGTAACACCGACCGAGACCTCCTTTCGGCCGAACTGGCCGCGCAATTTATGGCCAACGATCAACGAGTGTGGGCATCAGGCAGTTTGTTGACCGCGGAGGAACAGGTGCCCCAAGCGGATGGAGTCCACACCTCTCTTGTCCAAAAGTTCTTATTGCGTGACAATCAGGGCCTGCCCTATGCCTTGAGCGGGATTGCGCTCGATATCACCCCTCATTTGCGATTGGAATCGGCCATCCAGGCGAGCGAGGCACGGCTGCAGTTGACCCAGTCGGCAGCCAATATCGGAGTCTTCGATTGGGATATCGCCGCTCAAAAAGGCGT
>NZ_JBLYIG010000154.1:0-2338 GCF_049222245.1 Nitrospira sp. BLG_2
GTCGGGGTGACGGAATCGCGGGCGAGCGCCGCCCAAGCGGAAGCCGTCACCGAGCAACTGGTCCTGGTGGCGCTGGTATTCGGATTGGGTCTTGCGGGCATCGCCAGCTATACGATCTTGCGTCCACTCCGGCAGCTGCAAGGGCACATCAAACAGATCGGGCAAGGAAATTTCGGCGAGTCCCTTCGGATCAAGGCTCCCGCGGAGTTACGAGACCTCGTCGATACCGTCAATTGGATGGGCAGAAAGCTGCAGGACATCGACGATATGAAAACGGAGTTCTTGGCGCACGTGTCTCACGAATTGCGTACTCCGATGGCTTCTATTCAAGAAGGCACGCACCTCCTTCTTGACGAGATTCCGGGTCCGCTCGTGCAGGAGCCGCGAACAACGCTTCGGATTATGGCCGACAGCAGCAAGCGGCTGATCCATCTGATCTCCACGATTCTGGATTTATCGAAAATGGAAGCCGGGATGATGGAATACCGCATTGTCCCGGTCGATCTCCAACGAATCGGGGAAATCTCCATCAACAAGGTGCGTCTGTTGGCGGACTCCAAACATGTGCAACTGGTGCTGGAAAGTATCGGTGAGCGGGCGTGGGTCAAGGCGGACGCCTCGCGTCTGGAACAGGTGCTCGACAATCTCCTGTCCAACGCGCTGAAATTCAGCCCAGAAGGAGGCGTGGTGAAGGTTCAGATGAAACCGGACCCGCAAGCCGGAGTTCTTGAAGTGACCGTTTCGGATACGGGACCTGGGATCACGGCGGAAGATCTCCCTCATGTGTTCGAGCGCTTTGTTCAAGGCCGCATGAAGGCGAAGCATACGGCTGGAAGCGGGTTGGGTTTAGCATTGGCGAAGAAGGTTGTGGAAGCTCACGGCGGAAGAATCTGGATCGAAAGTGAGAAAGGCAAAGGAGCGACTGTACGGTTTATCCTACGGTTGGCAAAACCGGAAAAGGTAGGGAAAGCGTGACAAGGAAAGCACGGCCTCGGACCAGAGTCCCCATTCTCGGCATCAGTTCTCTCTTATTGGTAAGCGTCTTGGCGGGATGCTCGGCTTGGACGTCACCACCAGCCCCTGTCTCGCAACCATATTTCACGGCAGACCAGAAAGACATCAAGTCTTTCCAATCATTTGCAAAGAAACAAGAAGCCTTGATCGCGACCTGTAGTGAATCGAATTCTTGTGAGCAGGTGTACTTTACTCGTGCATTGCTCGGATTGTATGAAAGTCGCGAAGTTGCAGAGAAATATTTCGAAAAGGTCGTGGAGGTTGCTCCTAAGAGCCAATCCGCGGTATCGAGCAAGGCATGGCTTGAATTATTGAGGAAACCGCCGGGTCCCGGCTCGAAATCACGGTCGCAAGCTGTTCTTGCGGCACCGACTCTTGCTGAAACCAATACATCGTTGGCATTGACCGCGGATCGCCTGGTGCGGGATTTGCTTGCAAAGGAGACGGTTATCCAGCAGTTGCGTGCATCCAAAGACGAGAATTCAGAAACTGTGGAAACGTTGCAACGTGAATTAACCGATCGAGATCACAAGATTGAATCGCTGCAGTCGAAGAAAGACGCGGCCAAGCCGTCAGCCGATCCGGTGTCGATTCAAAATATGCAAAAACAGCTTGCCGAGCGGGACAGAAAGATCGAGGAACTGTCCACGCAACTCGACGCGTTGAAACGAATCGATCAGGAGATGCGGGAAAAGGTGCGCCCGATACGTCCACCATTGACTACCGTTCCGGTTCCCGGCCCCGAGGTGACACCCTAAACGAACATGAGAAGGGATGTGATTATGGAACAAGAAAACATTCTCGTAGTCGACGATGATGAGGGGCTGTTGCATTTGTTGAAAATGCGGTTATCCGCAATGGGTTTTACGGTCACACCTTGTACAACGGGACAAGACGCGGTCGGAGCGGCGAAGAAAACGATGTTTAATTTAGCGATCACCGATCTGCGCCTTCGCGGCGAGGACGGGTTGGATGTGACCGAAGAGCTACTCAGGAGTCATCCGGGACTGCCCGTCATCATCCTGACGGCCCATGGCAGCATTCCCAATGCCGTGGAGGCGATGCAACGAGGAGCGTTCGGCTATCTGACAAAGCCGTTTGACGATAAGGAGTTGAAAGCCACGATTGAGAAAGCGCTCGCGCAACAGCGGATGAGTCAGGAGATTCAGCGGCTCAAGTCCCTGGTCAAGGAACTGTACGGACTCGAAAATGTCGTGGCGCGCAGCCCGGCGATGCAACGGCTCTTCCAGCAAATCGCGCAGGTGGCCGATTCGGATGCGACCATTTTGCTCTTTGGAGAAACCGGAACCGGCAAGGAGGTGAT
>NZ_JBLYIG010000155.1:0-2011 GCF_049222245.1 Nitrospira sp. BLG_2
GCACCCTAAACCGGACAACTGATGTGCTACAAAAACCGGACAGATGATGTGCTAGCTACACCTCCGTTCTACGATAGTTGACTCGTCAAGCATCTCTCTCGATAATGGATGGCCATGCCATCTCTCGACATTCAAAACCCAGAAATGCCAGACCTTCAATTCGTCTTGTTCGTGTCGGCACTCTGTACAGCGGATCTGAAGACGATCAATGTTTCACAAGAACTGCGCCAGACGATCTTCGATCGCTGTTGGGCTTTCCTTCATACCGAGGCACCGCCCACAAATCCTAAAGAACGCGTTCTTGATCTACGAGGTGGAACGGAACTCACACTTGACGCCTGTGCTTCTACGATCCGATCGCTCCTCCTCGAGGCAAATATCGCAACTCTGATGTGGGATCATCCGGTGAGTGACACTCGCATGAATAGCACACCTGAAGCCCTTCCCTTGATCGATCGTTTGGGGCAATTGTATCCCGACCGCCCTACCGTCGTCGATCCTCCTGGTCATCCACCTCGCGACTCCAATCCGACATCATGAATAGAGGGTGCCGTGCGTGTGACGCCAATTGATATTCCTGGTGTGATCGTACTCGAACCGTCCGTCAGGTCCGATCATCGCGGGTGGTTCACGGAAACGTATCACGAGCAACGCTACTGTGACGCGGGTATCACTGAGCACTTCGTCCAAGATAACTGCTCACGATCGGTCCGCAACACGGTTCGCGGCCTGCATTTTCAGGAACCGCACGCTCAAGGGAAGCTCGTCATGGCCCTAGAGGGAACTGTATACGACGTCGTCGTCGATACCCGAAAGGGGTCTCCGACGTTCGGGAAATGGTACGGTATTGAGCTCTCCGGTAAGAACCTTCACCAAATGTACATTCCTGCCGGCTGCGCTCATGGCTTTTGCGTCACGAGCGAGACGGCGACGTTCTTGTATAAATGCACTGCCTATTATTCACCGAGAGATGAACGCGGCATCTTGTGGAACGATCCGGCTTTGGGAATTCTATGGCCGATCACTGAGCCTATTCTCTCACAGAAAGATCAAGCCTACCGCACCCTCAAAGGAATGGATATGGAGTTGCCGTTCTACAAACCTGTTCGTTAGCAAATTACCGCTCACCCACTCTTGTTCCTTCGATTAGCAAAGAGGGCTCCACGACCAGTTCCGATTCAGGAATCTATGGAGCAAGCTAGTGACAGGGCAGCTACAAGTGTGGTATGAGTGCTGTTCTCTTACCCATAGCGGCACGTCCCCATCGTCTAGCCTGGCCTAGGACATTGCCCTTTCAAGGCAGTAACACGGGTTCAAATCCCGTTGGGGACACCACGTTCGAGGCGAGGTTTGCTGAGAACCAGAAACAGTAAGTAACTTCAAAAAGTTTTCACTTCGTTCTCATGAACCCGGATTCGGCAGTTGATCGGTTTTAATGTAAAGTAACTGCCAAAATTCTCTTGCCGGCACAGGAGATTTGGCATGGGTGTTCGTCAGATTCCCACATCACCGCTCCATCCTAAGATTCGGTTTGCGTGTACCGATCATCCGATCACCATCTGGGCGAGAGCCATCTTGTGGCGGCGATATTTCGAACTAATCGGGCTGCGCGCAGCCCCTGACACCGTTGCTCCGCCATTCACGAAGACTTCGAACAATCAAATTCCTGCTGTGGACGTGCTGCTGGTCTGGTGGGGCTTGCCTTGGGCGCCGAACGATTCTGACCCGCTATCGGCGGGATCTGTTACTTCCGCACCCGCTGGGCCTGCCTCGGTTCCCATCCCCAAATACGGTGCGACGGTTCTTTCAGGGCTTCACGTACCGACGGACCACCGAGGTGTCCGAGGCCCTGATGCGGATGTTGCTCGCCGCCATGCGGCCGATTCTGCTGGGCCACACCCTGGCGCTGGATTCGACCGTCTTATGTCGGTATGGCACACAAGCGGGAAGCCTGAAGGGACACAATCCGATCAAACACGGTCGGCCCCCCATCATCCGTTCGTCGCGTGGC
>NZ_JBLYIG010000156.1:0-2625 GCF_049222245.1 Nitrospira sp. BLG_2
ACTCATGCGCTGTCGATTCAAGCGATCAAATAAGCCGGCTCGGCGATATGTCGGCAGATGAGGTGAAGCTAAGCGATAAAAGAATGGTGCCTTGCCGATCAATGGTAAAGCTCCGTCCACAAATGTGAGATTGTTCATCGGGGGATCCGCCCAGTCCAGTTCAGCCGATGTCCTGTTAAGGATATTCAATGCTTACCGTGACCCCCCGCCCTCGTTCTGGAATTTTTGGGGAATCCACCAATGATGAAGCATATAGAGTGCTTCCTGGTGAGGACCGCCTTGTGAAAGATATTATGACCAATGAACTGGCAACCGTCACGGCCTCCATCACTATCAAAGAAGCGATGGAAATCCTCAGAAGCAGGAATGTGCCTATCCTGGTTGTGTATCTGGAGGGCGAGCCGATCTTCGCGCTCACGGAGTATGAGTTGACCGTCCATGCCGTCAATACCGAAGACCACGCTGTGTCGATCACTCTCCATGAGCTGATCAAAAAGCGCATGGTCGTTCGATGTCGTGAGGATGCCATTTTGGCCGATGCCATTCCTGCCATGTTCGACCATTGCGCCCGCAATGTTCCGGTCGTGAATGCCAGAGGTGACCTGGTTGGTGCGCTTTCGCTGGTGGATGCGGTAGGAGCCGTCAATCCGGACGCCGCAGCACGTTGGCGGACAAAGTTACGACAATTATGGACTGAGACACCCGAGTTCAAATGATAGTGTTGAGCATCTCGCAAAGCAGCCCGGTATTTGACATTGCCCTTCTCTAGGGGTCTGCCCAGTACGAGTCACGGTGCGGACCCTATAGTTAGGACATAACATCGCGATAGCTTGCAATACGATCGCTAGAGGGAATTCCCAAAACATTGGTGCGGGCACATTTCAACATTGCAGAGAATGCGAAGAAGGCCAAAGGTAGCCCTACGGTCCCCATGATTCCGCTGGGAGCACAGATGATAGAGGAAGGCGTGCAGTTTCGGGTGTGGGCTCCCAAAAGCACACGGATCGACGTTCTATTTGGAAACGGCAAGACACAATCGCTCGAGAGAGATGAACGAGGCTACTTCAGCGGAATCGCCTCGAATGCGAGCCCCGGGATGACCTATCGCTATCGATTGGATGGGGAAAAGGATTATCCGGATCCCTGTTCACGTTTTCAACCGGAGGGCCCTCATGGCCCTTCGCAAATTGTGAATCCCTCCGCTTACCGCTGGCGCGATCATGATTGGCCCGGTGTCCACATGGCGGGACAAGTCATCTATGAACTCCATCTCGGCACCTTCACCGAAGAGGGTACGTTCGACGCCGCCATTCGCGAGTTGGATGGACTCAAACGCCTCGGAATCACGCTGTTGGAAATCATGCCGATCGCTGAATTCTCCGGTCGATGGAATTGGGGATACGACGGCGTATGCCTGTTCGCTCCGTCACATATGTATGGAGACTACGATGCCCTTAAGCGTTTCGTGGACGCCGCCCATGAAACGGGGTTGGGAGTCATTTTGGACGTGGTGTACAACCATTTTGGACCGGATGGAAACTACTTGTCAGTGTTCAGCGATGATTATGTCACCGACCGATATCCGAACGAGTGGGGACAAGCTCTCAATTTCGATGGACCCGGGTCGGCGGGCATGCGGGAACTGGTCGTACAAAACGCCTGTTATTGGATCGGAGAATTTCATCTTGATGGTCTGAGAATCGACGCGACGCATGCCATTCATGACGCCAGCGAACAGCATATCCTCGGAGAACTGTCTACGGAAACCCGCCGGGTGGCGGGACGGCGATCCATCGTCTTGATTGCCGAAAACGAGGCGCAGGAGATCAGTGCGGTTCGGCCTGTGGAACAAGGTGGATGGGGCCTGGACGCCGTCTGGTGCGAAGATTTCCATCATGTGTCACGGGTTGCGGCGACAGGGCACCGTGAGGCCTACTACACGGACTACCGCGGTGCGCCACAGGAATTTATCTCCTCTCTGAAACGCGGATTCTTGTATCAAGGACAGCGGTACCATTGGCAACGCAAGGCCAGAGGTTCGGTCGTCGGCCATGAGCCGGCCTGTAACTTCGTTTTCTTTATCCAAAATCACGATCAGATCGGGAACACCCTTACAGGTAACCGCCTCCATACCTTGACGAGCCCCGGGCGGTATCGCGTTCTCACCACGATCAACTTGTTGGCTCCTCAGACACCCATGTTGTTCATGGGACAGGAGTACGCCGCATCGACCCCCTTTCTGTACTTTGTCGACTTCGGCGACCACGAGCTCGGCCCAAAGGTCCGATTAGGGCGGCAAGAGTTCTTGAGCCAATTTCCCAGTTATGCATCTGAGGAAGCGCGGAAATCGATGTTCGACCCCAACGATCGCATGACGTTCGAACGCTCCAAACTGGATCGCGCCGAACGGAGCGCTCACGGGCCGTTCTACCTGCTCTGTCGCGACTTGTTACGGTTGCGTCGCGAAGACCTGGTGTTCTCCGCACAGTCACGCGAACACATTGATGGTGCCGTTCTGAGTCCCCACGCCTTCGCCATCCGCTACTTTGAGAAGACCGGCTGTGACCGTCTCCTTGTGGTCAATTTGGGAGAGGATCTCCACTTCATTCCGGCTCCTGAACCGCT
>NZ_JBLYIG010000157.1:0-3994 GCF_049222245.1 Nitrospira sp. BLG_2
TGAAACATGACTCAAAAGCATCTGCGTTCCTTGTACTGGGTCTGGCTCTATCCTGGGCATTCGTGCCCGTTCTGGCGTTGGCTAAGGTTCAAGTATTACCGGAGACGACATTGTTGCTGGAGGGGAAGAAGGTTGCGCGACAAGGAGAGATCTTGCGTCATCCGGTTGTGACGGACTTGCTTGCGGCGTTCGAACGTGCGGAATCCGCGCTGAAAAAAAAGGATATCGACGCGCTCATGCAGTTTTACGCGCCTTCTTACGATTATCACGGGTTGAAAGAAGACGATGTGCGCCGGGTATGGAACGAAGTATTCAAACACTACAAGGCCGTGGAATCGCTCCATTTATTTTCCGATATCAAGATTACGCAGGAGAACAAAGTGCTTCGCGCGGAAGTGACCTGCACGGGAGGATTGTACGGCACCGACGAACGCTCGGGAGATCGGATCACCCTCGACAGCTGGTTTCGGGAAGTCCATTATATGGTGAAAGAAGGTGATGCCTGGAGGTTTCTCGGCAATGCCGGCGAGGTGCCGGCTGCCGCTCCCTTTGCCTCGGCCCCACACCATCCGCTGTTCTGATCCGTTGCAAAAGGAGGCCGGCAGGCTGTTGAAAAAGTACATTGGCGTTCTTGCTTCGCGACGTTCACAAACATAGCAACGTTTATTCATCGTACGCCATCGAGTGAGACAAGCCGATTTAGCGTGGCACACATTCCTTGACTTACCATGGGATAATTGAGAGCGCAGTATCAATGCGGCCCAACGGAATCACTGTGGAAATCAGGAAGACGGACAGCGGTCTTTTCTGGTAAACTTCACCGGTCACCATGACGGAGGAACGACGAGTGGAATACGAATTTCCCAAGAAAGCCCTGGAGGCGCTGTCGCAAGGCGACCGCAGCAAAGCGATCGAACAGATTCAGATGGAGAGAAACATAAGCCGGGAGGAAGCGAGGGAGGTGGTTGCCGCGTTTATTCTTTCGCAACCTTCTCTGCAAGCGACAATGAGACTGAAGGAGAGCCGAGCGGAGACCCCGTGGGGTCTCATGCGCTGGCTGATCTTATTTCAGGCGATCGCGGTCGCAATCGGGTACTTCCTCTTTTTCCGAGACCAATGGTGAGCGGATTTGCCACAAGCAGCCGCATGACTTGCTGTTCCCGACCACAGTTATACCGTTTTCTCTGTTGAGAAGCGCTCTCTCGCGCTGGATGGACGGACCGAGTCGCTGGACGACGGGCATCAGCGGCGGATCGGCGAAGTCAACGCCACGTTGGCGCAACAAACCTTGAGCGTGCTGGGATTGGTGATGCGCGTCGGAGGCGCTGCCCTTCATTGGTTTGCCGGCGGGATGCAACAGGGGCATCGAGGTGGTAAAGCATTACTCGCCTAAAAATCGACGCGCATTGAAGAACTGAGGCGGGACCATCTTATCGTCCGTATCGTCCCGACTAGGGAATTCGCTAGTGTCGAACAGCTCAAGAGGTTAGTAAATTTTTGCTCCCTAACAAATTGATCTACAGGAATAACACGCCATGTCCTGTCCCTAGCTCTGCACTCGTACGTCGCGCATCCCTACGCTAATTAATATGTGCCGCCGCTGGTCCTGGACAACTCTTTATAGGTCCTAATGCTTTGAGGCTTACAATGACCCTTCGTCGTGATTCGCGAGAAAACGAGCTGCTCCTCTTCGCCGCTCTCCTCACCTTGGAATCGTCTTTTGCGGCCATGGCGATAGCGCTGTACATGAAAGGCGCGAGGCCTTTTTCGGTGTTTCTCTCCACTACACCGGGCAAAGCCTCTCTCTTCGCTGGTCTCGCCTGTGTGCTCAGCATCGCGGTCATTATTCATCAGTATGTGGCCGGCCGGCGAGGACCATCACGCAATTTCCGCATGATCCTGGCGATGAATCTCATCACTGTGATGCTCATTCTGTCCATCGGCGAGATCGCAGTCCGAGCGGGCTCTCACATGACTCCCAAGGGCGAAATATTCGGGAAGGTCCTGTTGAGACCGAAAAATTGGGACAAGATTGCAGATGAATACCGTCCGCTTCTTGAGCAAGCATCAGGAGATGCCTCATACATACAGTACGATGACCTGATGGGATGGACGCTTGAACCGAACAAAAGCAGTTCCGATGGACTGTACTATTCCAGCGCGGAGGGAATACGAGCTCCACAGGTAGGCATTTCGTTCGCCAAGGACACGGAGAAGACGCGGATTGCCCTGGTGGGAGATTCTTTTACCTTCGGGGAAGAGGTGGAATATGAGGATACATGGGGATACCGCTTAGAGAAGGACCTAGGTCCGGATGTTGAAGTCCTGGACTTTGGCGTTCCAGGCTATAGCGTGGGTCAGGCGTATTTGCGGTATGGGAAAGATGTTCGGGACTGGCATCCAAAGATCGTGATCTTCGGGCTCATCTCACATGACATCAACCGCTCCCTGTGGGTATATCCGTTTTTATCTGCGCCCGACTGGAAAGTTCCTTTCTCAAAACCTCGCCACATTCTGCGACAAGGGAGGCTCGTCAACATCAATGTGCCTCCCCTCCCGCCTGATTCGATCTTTGCCAGAGGATCGGTTTTAGAGCTTCCCTATCTGAAGTACGACAGAGGGTATACGCCTTATGACTGGGAGGAAAGATTCTTTCATCATTCCTATCTCGCGCGACTGGTGGTATCTATATTCCCTCGCTGGATAGCCGCCCAATACGATAACACGGATAAGGCACTGGTTTCGGTCAATGCAAAGATTCTGAAGGAGTTCGTGCGATCCGCAACCCAGGACGGAGCGATCCCTCTCCTGGTGTATTTTCCCAGTGGGATTGATTTGGCGAGTACGGATTCGACCGATAGTCTAGGCAGGCGAGTGTTGCAAAAGGCCGGCCTTCCCTATACAGATCCCACTCCCTGTTTGCTGGAGGTCCCCAGCTCCGCTCGGTTCGCAGCGGGTCATCATTACTCACCGCAAGGCAACGCCGCGGTCGCGAAATGCCTGGCCGAGGTTATTCGTGAAGTGCTGGGTCACGCCCCTGGTGAGGGACGGATTCCTGAACAGTCGATGGACGGACATAAGATCGCTTACCGGTGAAGTTGAGGATCGTCCTCTAATGCTTGGCCGTGTACATGTGTGTCGCTTGCCCGTCGAAGAGTTCGGCTGCCTCCATGACCGTTTCGCTTAATGTCGGGTGCGCATGGATGGAGGCCGCCAGATCTTCGGCTACCGCTCCCATCTCCACCGCCAACACGCCTTCGGCAATCAGCTCTCCCGCGCCCACTCCGCACAGTCCCACACCGAGGATTCGCCCGGACTCGGCATCGCACACTAATTTGGTCAGACCATCATTGCGGCCGACGGTGGTGGCTCGGCCGGAAGCCGCCCAGGGAAAGCGGGTGATTTTCACGGCTTGCCCGTTCCCCTTCGCCGCTTCTTCCGTCAGTCCGCACCAGGCGATTTCAGGATCGGTAAAGACGACGGCCGGGATCGCAGCAGGATCGAATGCCGCTTGTTGGCCGGCGATCACTCTGGCGGCGACCAATCCTTCATGAGTGGCCTTGTGCGCGAGCATCGGTTCCCCAACGGCGTCGCCGATGGCAAAGATGGTCGGCTCGGCCGTGCGTAATTGGCGATCGACCCGCACGAACCCTCTCTCCGAGACCGCGACTTTGGTGTGTTCGAGTCCGAGATGCTCCGTGTTCGCCCTCCGTCCCACCGCGATGAGCACACGGTCGAAGATTTCTGTGCGGGCTCCCTCAGGGCCTGCCAGCGTCGCCGCGATCCCGTTTTCGTGGGATTCCAGTTTGTCCACCTTCGTATTCAGCTCGATGGCCTTGAACCGCCGCTGCAGGCGCTGCTGCAACGGCCGCACGAGATCCGGATCGGCGCCGTTGAGGAGGCGCGGCAACAGCTCTACGACCGTCACCTCGGATCCGAGAGCGTCATACACCGTGCCCAATTCCAATCCGATGTATCCGCCGCCCACCACCAG
>NZ_JBLYIG010000158.1:0-2284 GCF_049222245.1 Nitrospira sp. BLG_2
ACCGATAATGGAACATGGCCCACCTTTTCGGGTTCGGTGCGAGGTTGAAGCGGCGGGCCGCAAATACTACGGAGGACAGTATGAAGACCACACCACGGACGTATGTGTTGACGATGAATTCACCGTCTCGAAAAGGCCTTCGGCTATGGATGGGGGATAGTATCCATGCTCGGTCAAGCAGACCGGGTCTGGCACTGAGGGAGCTGCAACAGAATGTGGATAGTCTGCAGACCCCCGTCTCGTCGTCGGGCGGATCCTATTCCCTGAACCGCGACCGATAGCATGATGTCCTCGTCGGTTTCGGGAGCGGACATGAACCGTAACGTATCGGCTAACGTCTCGGTACGATCAACCATTATGCTGCCTAAATGGTTGGCATGGTCGCTCCAAAAAAGGAGGGTAACAGATGGCACGCACACAAAACCCGTTCAATCTAGAAACCTTCCTCAGTAAGGCCGATAAGGGCACGACGATTCTCACATCTCCCAAGAAACACATTCTCTTTTCGCAAGGGGATACGACTGATGCGGTGTTTTATATCCAGTCAGGCAAGGTGAAAATCACCGTAGTCTCGGAACAGGGCAAGGAAGCCGTGATCGCAATTCTTGAGCAGGGTGCTTTTTTAGGAGAATCCTGCCTGGTGGGCCAGACGGTCCGTACGGCGACCGCGACCACCTTGGAAGGCTCGCGCATTCTACGCATCGAGAAAGCCGTCATGCTTGCCATGCTTCAGAAACAACCCCGGTTCGCCACGGCGTTCATGTCGTATTTATTGACGCATTCGATCCGAGTCCAAGAGGATTTGGTGGATCAACTCTTCAATTCCAGCGAGAAGCGATTGGCGCGCGCGCTGCTGTTGTTGACCCACTTTGGGAAGGAGAGCAAGCCCGAGACGATCATTGCAAAGATATCTCAGGAAACGTTGGCTGAGATGGTCGGCACCACCCGTTCGCGCGTCAGTTTTTTCATGAATAAGTTCCGCAAGCTGGGGTTTATTGATTACAAAGGCGGGCTGCATCGAAATGGCGGGTTGCATGTGCATAGCTCCCTCCTCAATGTCGTGCTCCATGACTAAGGGCTTCGTCTCAATCCATTTCTTCATCCTGGCGACTGTAGCCGACCACATCATTATGCTGAGCCATAATGAAAAGGTAGGGATGCTTCTGACGTAGCGTGAGGTCTCATCCCCGAGGAATAGACCGGGGGGCTGCACAAAAATGAAAGATGACATGGGTGAACACTATCCAGGTATTGCCATCAGTAAGACACGAATGGGTTGAAGGCGGTACCATGCTGTGAACATGAAATTATCCGCACCTTCCACTCCAAGCATCACTGTCCCATCCATTCCCTTAAAAGTGAGCAATATTGACCAGACTGACCCCTGCTGCTCGGGCATAATTCTGGACAAATGACCCTTGGTTTTGTGCAGAAGCCCGAAACCGGGAAGCGTATGGCCAGATCCGGCGTTGTCCCAGCTGGAAGGGCAGGATTTGCACTGTACCGCGTATGAACCTGTCTACATTGGGAGGCCGGTATGCTCGTTTACCTGATCCATGTCCGCGATCCACAGTTCTATGCGCTTCCCGCTAAAACGCGGGCCACGAACGGCAACGTTCGCGTGATGGGATTTCCTCCCATCGGCATCATGTCGCTATCGTCCGTCATCAAGCAGGCGGGCCATGAATGTGTGCTGTTCGATCAAGCCGATCCCGACACCCCCAACCCCGTCATCATCGATCGAATCAATCATGAACAACCGGCACTGGTGGGACTCAGTTTTCTGAGTACCACCAGCTATCCCTACGCCAAGATGCTGGCGCGGGAGATTCGCGCGACGAATAAGGATGTGAAGCTCGCGTTTGGCGGCGTGTTCGCCAGCCTGAATGCTTCTTTGGTGAAATTACAATGTCCCGAAGTCGATTTCGTGTGCCGCGGTGACGGGGAGCAGTTGCTGTTCGATCTCCTTGCGAATCTTGACAATCCCCAGAATGTCGCAAGCCTGACATGGATGAAGAATGGGCAGGTCATCCAAAATCCCAACCGCGCCATGGAGCGGCAACTGGATCAGTGGCCCTTTCCGGACCGCGAGAGCCTCAAACTCGACTATGTTGAGTCCATGCCACTGGATGTCCCGGTGGTACTTTCGATGAGACGGTTCACGACCATGCAAACGTCTCGTGGGTGCCCCTGGCCTTGTATCTTCTGCGACATCCCGATCTTTAACGAGGGGAAATGGCGAGCCCGCAGCCCGCAGCATGTCGTCGCGGAACTCAAGTATCTC
>NZ_JBLYIG010000159.1:0-3206 GCF_049222245.1 Nitrospira sp. BLG_2
CCCCCCTTCCTTCCGGTATAGTTCTTCGATTCCGTAAGATCCTCAGGCAATACTCGGGTCTCGTTGGCTATGGATTACAAATCAACGCTCAACCTTCCGAAAACCGATTTCCCGATGAAGGCCAATCTGCCGCAGCGCGAACCTGAAATGTTGGCGTGGTGGGAGCAGGAGAAGCTCTACGACCAGATTCAGGCATCGGGGCAAGGACGGCCTCGGTATGTGCTCCACGACGGTCCTCCGTATGCCAACGGCCGCATTCATATCGGACATGCCCTAAATAAGATTTTGAAAGATATCATCGTCAAATCGAAAACCATGGCTGGTTTTCATGCGCCATACTTGCCTGGTTGGGATTGCCATGGGTTGCCGATCGAACACCAAGTGATGAAGGAGCTTGGTGAGAAGAAAAAAGACTTGGATGTCTCGGAGATCCGCAAGCTTTGTCGCGCCTATGCTGAGAAATACGTTGATATTCAACGTGACGAATTCAAGCGGCTCGGTGTATTGGGAGAATGGGAGCGCCCTTATCTCACGATGACGCCAAGCTATGAAGCCACGATCATTCGTGAATTTGGAAAATTTGTTGAGCGCGGCGGAGTTTACAAAGGCCTCAAGCCGGTCCTCTGGTGTACTCAAGATCAAACCGCGCTGGCGGAAGCGGAAGTCGAATATGGCGACCACACATCTCCATCGATCTATGTGACGTTTCCGATCGTCACCTCACCGTCAGCTCTTGGCAAGATTTTCCCAGGCATTCCCTTTCCGGAAGGAGTGAAGCTGGTGTCCATCGTTATCTGGACAACCACGCCCTGGACACTGCCGGCCAATCAGGCTGTCTGCATCCACCGCGATTTTGACTATGCCTTTGTTCGGGTCGGTGATGAGTTGCTGATTGTGGCGGAAAAACTCCTGGAGAATGTGGCAAAAGCCTGTGGGCTCAACGATTACAGTATCGTGGGCGTCAAGAAAGGTGGTGAAGGGTTCGAGGGGCTGGAGACGCAACGCCCGTTGTCTACCGGCTTGTCGCCGATTCTGCTCGGCGGTTTTGTGACCCTTGAGCAAGGGACCGGCTGTGTCCATATTGCGCCAGGACACGGTATGGATGACTATCTCCTCGTGCTCGAGCACAACGCCAAGGCTTCCCCGGGTGAACGACTCGAAATCCTGGCTCCGGTCGACAACGCTGGACGGTTCACGCCGGCCGTGAAGGAGTTCGCAGGTCAACAAGTCTTGAAGGCCAATCCAAAAATCGTCGATTACCTCCAGGCGAACGGACGTCTGCTCGGGCTCGGCTCGTTGAACCATTCCTATCCTCACTGCTGGCGGTGCAAGAGCCCGGTGATCTTTCGTGCGACCGAGCAGTGGTTCATGTCTATGGAGACCAACGATTTGAGAAACGAGACGTTGGCGGAGATCGACAGAGTCCGATGGATTCCTCGCTATGGCCGCGATCGGATTAACGGGATGATTGAAAACCGTCCTGACTGGTGCCTGTCGCGCCAGCGCGTGTGGGGGGTGCCAATCCCGGGGTTTACTTGTAGGACCTGCCATCATGTCCTTGCCGACCCTGTCGTGATCGAGCATATCGCGGCCTTGATGGAATCCAAGGGTGCGGATATCTGGTTTGAACGATCTGCCGGCGAACTCTTGCCCGCTGAAACGACATGTCCCAAATGTGATGGAGCACAGTTCGAGAAAGAGCGTGACATTCTCGATGTCTGGTTTGAATCCGGTGTGAGCTATGCGGCTGTGCTGAAACCGAGAAAGTGGTGGCCGGCTGACTTGTATCTTGAAGGATCCGACCAACATCGTGGATGGTTTCATAGCGCTCTGCTAGCCGGTGTGACGACGGATCATCGAGCGCCCTACGGAGCTGTGTTGACCCACGGGTTCGTCGTGGACGGGCAGGGGAAGAAGATGTCCAAGTCGGCCGGCAATGTGGTCGCGCCGCAAGACGTCATCAAACAGTCGGGTGCGGAAATCCTCCGTCTTTGGGTTGCGGCTCAGGACTATCGTGAAGACCTCCGTATCTCACAGGAAATCCTCAATCATCTCATCGAAGCGTATCGAAAAGTCCGCAATACCTGCCGATTTATGCTAAGTAATCTGTACGATTTCGATCCGGCGAAGCATCGTGTTCCTCATGAACAGCTGCCGGAATTGGACCGATGGGCATTGTTGCGTCTCGGGGAGCTGATCACGAAAGTGCGGCGAGCCTATGAAGATTTTGAGTTTCACACGCTCTTTCATGCATTGAACAACTTCTGCTCTGTCGATTTGAGCGCCGTCTATCTCGACATTCTGAAAGACCGGCTCTATACGTTCCGCAAGGATGCGCACGAGCGTCGCAGCTCTCAGACCGTCCTGCACGACATCGTTGTGGCGATGGCGAAACTCATGGCACCGGTATTGAGTTTTACGGCCGAGGAAATCTGGCGAACATTGGCCGTGGAGGTACCTGGGGGCGTGGGAACAGGGAGCGTGCATCTCGCCCCGTTTCCCGAACTGGATCCAGCTTGGGCCGATGCGAAGCTGGCCGAGCGATGGGAACGGCTGCTGAAATATCGAGTGCAGGTGCAAGGAGTTCTGGAGGAGCGGCGCCGTGAGAAAGTCATCGGCTCCTCGCTCGAAGCTCATGTTCATCTTACCACCGATGTGCCGACCGGTCAGTGGCTGAATATCTCGGCCGCTGATTTGGGCGCTTTATTCATTGTGTCGCAGGTGACCATCGAACAACGGCCTGATGCGGCAACCGGTTTCACTGTCTCCGTGACCAAGTCCGCGCATGCGAAGTGCGAACGTTGCTGGAACTATCGAGAAGCGGTCGGCAAGGATGCCGCCCACCCAACACTGTGTGATCGCTGCGTGGAGGCAATACGTTGAGTGCGTTAGGCCTTCGCAATCTGGCGCTCGCGTCGGTGACCGGGAGCATCATTTTTCTGGATCAGCTGACCAAACAGCAGATCATGCAAACCATGCGGCTGCATGAATCGATCTCCATCATCCCCAATCTCTTCAGCCTGACCTATATCCGAAATCCCGGGGCGGCATTCGGTCTGCTTGCCGGAAGCAGCAACGCGTTTCGGATGGTCTTCTTTGGGCTGACGTCGATTTTTGCCCTTGGGCTGCTGGGGACGATCCTGTTACGGATGCCGGAAGAGGATTGGATGGGGCGTGTCAGTGTTGCGGGAATTCTCGGCGGCGCA
>NZ_JBLYIG010000160.1:0-13627 GCF_049222245.1 Nitrospira sp. BLG_2
CGCGTGATGGCCTGCAGTGATCTCGGCCCGGATCGAGTCGCCCGGCTTCTTGGAGCCTTTGAGGTGCTTGGTGTCCTTACTGACCAACATCTGAACCTCGTTGCCCTCATAGTCCTCAACGACGTACGCACGACTCTTTTATGAGCCGTCAGATCCGGCGCAACGGCATCTCACTGTTTCACGGACGAGTGCGTTTCCTAAGTGAACACACGATCGAAATGCAAACCGTGGACGGAGCACAACAACAATTCACTGCCGACATCATCGTGGTAGCCACGGGCTCGCGTCCGAAAAACCCCGAAGAGATTCCCGTCGACCACGAGCACATCCTCGACAGCGACTCACTGCTTTCCATGATGTACTTGCCCCGGTCACTGGCTGTTGTCGGAGGCGGTGTGATCGGCTGCGAATATGCTTCCATCTTTGCGTTGCTGGGAGTCGAAGTCACCCTGATCGATCGTGCTCCCTATCCGCTTCAGTTTATGGATCGAGAACTGGTCGAACAGTTCATCAAAGGCTTTGAACAGCAAGGCGGCCATTATCTCGGCGGACAGCATATCGAGAAGGTGCAATGGGACGAAGTTGCGCACGTGGTCACGAAGCTGAGCGATGGAACGACGATCAATACTGAGAAGATGCTGGTCGCGCTGGGACGACAGGCCAACATCGAAGACCTGAATCTCTCCGCGGCAGGGATCATGGTTTCGGAGAAAGGCGTGATCCCTGTGAGTCAATACTGTCAAACAAATGTTTCCCACATTTATGCCGTCGGCGACATGGTCGGTGCGCCGGCATTGGCGTCTAAAGCCATGGAACACGGTCGACGCGCCGTCCGCCATGCCCTCAACCTCCCGATCGGTGATGCAGCCTCGACGATCCCACTAGGCATCTATACGATCCCGGAAATGGCTAGTATCGGTCTTGACGAGATGGGCGCCCGGGAACGGTATCGGAACCCATTGATCGGACGGGCAAAGTTCGAGGAAATCGCACGCGCCCAGATATCGGGCGCCGGGCATGGCCTCCTCAAGATGGTGGCTGATCCGGTGGGTGAGCGGCTACTCGGAGTGCAGATCGTCGGCGATTTCGCCACGGAACTGGTGCATCTTGGGCAATTAGCCCTTCAAAGCGGCAGCACGATCGAATCGTTTATCGACAACGTCTTCAACTTTCCGACCTATGCCGAAGCGTACCGAATCGCCGCGCTCGACATCCTGGGCCAAGTGGCGAAATCTCGAACAGCCAAAGCCGCATAGTGTTTCGATCAGATGCGTAAACTCATACAGGTTCAACCCCTCAAGCTGAATGAATTTCAAAATCGAACAGCACAATTGCAAGACCGTGCGTTGACTAACCCTTGATGTTGCCGATCGGCCGGAGTTCCGCCACTGTTTTTGTGATGCCCGCACGATCGACCGTCTCGACCACCTCGGATATGTTTTTGTACGCTATTCCAGCTTCTTCCGCCAAACCCGACATTGAGACCGCCTTCACAAGGATTCCTCGCTGTTTCATTTGCTTCTGTATCTGCTCACCACGAACAGTCTTCTTCGCCTGGGCCCGGGACATCGTGCGTCCAGCCCCGTGCATCGTCGAAGCAAAGGTGTCACGCACCGCTTTTTGCGTCCCTACCAACAGGTAGGACCCTGTTTCCATTGAACCGCCGCAAATGACCGGTTGACCAGTCGTCCGATATCCTGGCGGGAGATCGGAACTCCCGGGCCCCAATGCTCTCGTTGAACCTTTCCGATGGACCACCAATTCTCCTTCCGGATACCGCTCAACTTTGGCGATATTGTGCGCCACGTCATAGACCAGCTCCATACCCATCTCCTCTGCTGATCGACCGAATACAGCGGCAAACGCTTCCCGAATCTGATGAGTAATCACTTGACGATTGGCAAAGGCGGTATTGGCCGCACAGTTCATGGCCGAGAAATAATCCTGTCCCTCGGTCGATGTAAACGGGGCGCAAGCTAATTGCTGATCCTTCACGGAGATCCCATATCGCCGCATCGCTCGTTCAAATACCTTGAGGTAGTCGCTCGCGACCTGATGGCCGAACCCACGTGACCCACAGTGAACCATGACAACAATTTGATCGTGGCCGGTGATTCCCCACGTTGAAGCAGTCTCTTTGTCAAATACCCGATCACTGGCTACCACCTGTACCTCGAGATAGTGGTTCCCTGACCCCAAGGTTCCCAATTGATTGATTCCTCGACTGACTGCCTGATCGCTGACTTTTGACGGGTCTGCGCCGGTTATGCATCCTCTTTCTTCCATTGCCTCCAGATCGCGATGCCAGCCGAATCCCTGTTCGATGCACCATCGAGCCCCGTTGGTCATGACTTGTTCAAACGAGGAGCGATTCAAACGTACAAACCCGCTTGCGCCCACTCCAGCCGGCACTCGGCGAAATAATTCGGTCATCAACCGATCAAGATGTGGCTGTACATCTTCCTGTGTGAGATCTGTTCTGATAAGGCGCATGCCACAATTGACATCATAGCCGACACCCCCGGGCGAAATGATTCCTGATCGGACATCGAATGCGGCGACACCTCCGATAGGGAAGCCGTAGCCCCAATGGCCGTCCGGCATGCACAGCGCGTAACGTTTAATTCCAGGGAGACAAGCGACGTTCGTAACTTGCTCGAACACTCCGGCGTCCATCGATTGAAGAATAGCCGAGGTGGCATAGATTCGTGCAGGGACCAGCATACCGGTCTTTTCGGTAGCGGGGATCTCCCACACCTCATCAGTAATCCGATTGACCCGCATCCCGGTATTCAGCTTCATACGTCCAACACCACCCTCACGGTCCATTGTCCTCCTTGTTGGCCCAGCCGATAGAGATGTTTGGTGATCCCCTTCACATCGGCTCTCAACGCCTGTGTCGAACCATTGACCGATTCTCCCCGCAGCAACCCCTTCAAGTTCCAAAAGCCATTTGGCAGTTGAACGAGGACGATGTGTGCACTGTTAAATACTACTCCGTCCGCATCCTTCCAGTACACGAGATCCGAGAGCCAGTCGAACAATAGTTCGGCAGGATCCTCATCTGTCCGTTCAATCGCTTGCCGCCACGTGGACCCCACTGTTGAGGGATCAGCCAAGGCTTCCATGACCGCGCATGTCGCCCCTTGGAATAATTCTTGGAGTGAATCACCTGAGGCATCGAACGCCAGATCAGCTGTTGCGACGTTGTCCAAAAAGTGAAATGCGTGGGACATCCCGGTGCCAAAAGAGACTGCTCACTCGATGGGAAAACGCGGAGATGAGCGGTCTGGTCCGAACCGTTGCCTATCCGAGCTCGAAGACTTTGGGGAAATTGGTGAGATTACGGCAGCCGTCCTTCGTGACGAGCACCATGTCCTCGATTCGGACTGCTCCCAACCCCGGATAATACAGTCCTGGTTCGACAGTGACGACATGCCCTTCTTGGAGAAGTGACCCTGTTCGACTGATACGCGGCGCTTCGTGGATGTCCAACCCAACTCCGTGTCCGGTTCCGTGAAAAAACCCCTGCATGCGCCCGTTCACCAAGCCGGTCTTGTATCCGGCCTTTTCAAAACGCGCGCAGATGCCTTGATGGATCTTCATGCCGTCAGCGCCGTCTTTGATTTTGCCGATGGCATCTTCCTGGGCATCTTTTACGGCGCCATACAACCGTTTTAGTTCCGGGCTCGCCGTCCCGCGTATCACCGTACGCGACATATCGGCAAAATAGCGGCTCGTCGCTGAACGAGGGAACACATCGAAGATAATGCTGCGATGAGCCGGCAACGGACCGCTCCCTTCATTGTGGGGATCACAGGCCTGTTCCCCACCCGCCACGATCGTATGCTGTGCCACGCAGTTTCGCTCCATGAGTTTGACATTGATCAACTGCTTGACCCGCTCAGACGTCAACACTTCTCCGTCAAACCACAGCTCCCCGTCCTGGATGGTCGCCCGTCGCAACAGATCATGCGCCGAGGCTACCGCATCTTCAGTGGCTCGCTGGGTGAGCTCGATAGATCGGACTTCCTCCGCATTTTTCACGACACGTTGTTCGTAGAAAGGATCGCGTTTCGGTTTGAGACTGTATCCCAATTCCTGTAACCGCGTGGCGTAGATAAAGGGGAAATTCGCCGGGACCAGCAGGCGTCTGACTTTGGACTCTTTCATCACGACATGCACGATATCGACCGTCGTCGGGTTCTTCATCCCCTGTTTCTTCGCCCTCTGTTCGATTTCAGAGTAGGATAGCACTCGATCCACCGAGGCTTGAGTCCTGGCACGATCCATTTCCAGATCGCTCATGACCATCAACCGCTCACCCTTGATTTCAAGGTAGATGAACGGATCCGGCGCCATGAAGCGCGTGGCATAGTACAAATTCGAATCATGCTCGCTGGCGGCGATGAACAGTGTGGCCGACTCTGGTTGTGACATCGCGCTGCGTTTCATGGATGAACCAACGAGATGACGGCACCCACCAAGGCGCACGGCGTCACGAATAAATGACGCCACGTTTGTGCGCGCCGGCGAGATGGTGAGCCGGCTGTATCTTGAGGCGAAGCGTAACAATTCACCCACCCGTTCATCGCATGCGCGAACAGGCGTTTGCCGAGGCCGTACGGTGAGTCTCTAAACGATGCGAGAGCGAAGTCGGCAAGCAGCATTTTCAGCACCTTAAATCGGATGCTAACATGGGGACGGGGGTCGGTCAAGAAATGGTAATCGGGTTAAGAATTAAGGCTCGTCACGGCACAGCAGGAGCCGTGGATGGAGCCACATCTTTTGGTCGTATTCCGGATTCTTCATTCGGCGTAACCAAGTCTATCGGCAGCGTGAGGGTGTTTGTGAGCACATCGACCGCCAGTTGAGCCAATCCCGATAGACCGGATGAGAAATGCTTCACCGGCAGATAGGTCACTTCGGGATTCTCCATCGCTCCCTTCACGGTAAACATCGCCGTGGCGATGCCCTTGCGATCGCCCGCAACGATTCGCCCAAAGAGTGGAATCGTCTTGAGGAATTGAGAGTATGATCCGAACGGACTCGCGGCAACGGCAAGATCCAGTTGATCCGTCGGTAAGTCATAATTCCCCGCCGCGGTGATCTTAAGAATCGGACTATCGATGATTAAGTTTTCAGTCTGGAACAAGCCGTTCTGAATCATGATTGTCGCAGAGACTCTGTTGTACGGTAGCCCCTCATTTTCAAGATCGACTTTTCCCTGCAACACGGCCGGGAGGTTCAGCAAACTAATGATTTGCCACACCGCCCGTTCATTCGCTTTCAAGATATGCCCGTTTTCCATCAGGACCTCGATCTTCCCATTCAAAGAAGGAGAGACGCCGTGTGGATTGCGCCCGTGGCCGCGAAGAGAACCGCTGAGGCGAATCTCTCCTGACGAGGCAGGAATTTTTGTAGTAGCCAACCTCAATAGATCATTGACGTCCACTCCCGTCGCTCGGAATGACAGGTCGAAATCAGCGGGGGCCTTTGGGGGCAGTCGCAGTACCAGCCGTCCCGCCACGTGCCCATGAGTTGACTCGCCGGAGAGCCGATCGATATCCAGCACGCCGTCCTGAATATTGATTCGAGCGACAAGCGAACCCAATTTCAGATGCTTGTAGCGGCCACGTGCAACCGCCGCGGTCATGGTGATGTAACTGGTCGCCGCCACCGTTTCGAGGAATTCTCGGACGGGAGTCCGTTCACTCTTCGGAGTCAACAGGTTCAAATCCAATTGGTTTGATTCGATCTTGCCGGTGATGATCGGCTTTGCCATCCAATTTCGAACCGTCGCTTCTACGGCAATGTCACTCCCTTGAACTTTAAACGACAGCCGTTTGAATTCGATCTCGTTGCGGGCAAACTTTACGCGGGCATAGAGATCTTGGATATGCCCATCAACCCCTTTCGCCTGCATCAGCCCGTTCGTCAGTCCCATCCACCCAGTCATCCGCCAGGTTTTCCAATCCGGCTCTTTCCCTTTGACCTCGAGCGAAACTTCGATATTGCCTGCTTCAAGCCCACCTTTAGATATCCATTCCGGAAGACTGGCTACCGACAACGTACCCGTCGCCACTGCCATATCGATCATAAAGCCATTGCCGAACTGCAGGGTTCCTTTGGCCGGAATGTTCAAAGATGGAAGGATCAGTTCCACTCGCTGCAGCTTTACGCTGGTAGACCGAGGCATAACCCCCTCAAATTCCACAGTGGCGTGAGGACCGACGGGCTTGGCAATCGGTCCAAGCGCCACTATTGCGTCATCCAACACAACGGACCCTCGGATATGGGGTCTCGTCGTCAAACCAGAGAACGCCACCGTCGAGCTGAACGTACCCTCGAATGAACTCCGTTCGATCGTCGAGAAATGAAACAACCGAACCATCTGCGTCGCATCGCCTCGCGCACGAATGACAAAATCCTGATACTGACCTTGGGATCCTCCGGTGATGACACCGTGAACCTGCACAGCGATCCCACCAAGATGTCCGACAACTTGATCAAACTGTGTGGATCCATCGGCCAAGACAAACCTTCCCTGTACCCCTGTCAAACGCTCCGGTAAATTCACATGATTGAGGCTGATCTGGCGAGCCGTAATCTCTCCACCGGCAAATGCGATCCCGCCGGACCGGTTCAACGGTCCCACAAGGCGAAACTTCGATTGCGCCGTACCCTCAGCGTCACGGATACCGGCTAACAACGGCATGACTCGTTCCGTTTTCACGGTCTTCACTAGAAAGTCGATGAGATGCGTTGCCTCCGTCTCTCCCGTAATCTCCATTTCCAACCATGGACCTGCGTCGATAAACGACACCTCCGCTTTTCCACCGGTGATCTGCATTGCCCCATACATTCCGGTTACCTTGGCAATACGAACCCGTCCTGTCTCAACCATCACCACTGCAGCGAGGTCTTTCGCGGCTACACGATCACTGCCGATCAAACCCTTGCCCTCGCTGACATGAAACTCCCCGATCGTCGAGAGTTGTGGACCGGTAGTCGCGGATCCAGTGAGCGTCGCGTTGACCACTTGCACTTTACCGTCCACCTGATGATCAGCCAGCAAGGCTGGAAGCTGCGGATGAACCCAGTCAGGTGGAAAGGTTTTCAGTAGCTGAGGAAGAGCAACGAGAGAACTGCTGAACGTGACGGCAAATGTTGGCTGAGGAGTCAGCAGGCCGGCAAGATTGGCCTTTCCTTTCAGTGTAATGTTGTTCAAGTGCGCGGTCATGTCGGACAGGACCATGTCATATCCGGCAACACCCGGCATGACACGGACGGTGCTCTTCAGATTTAACGCTCCTTGAAGATGCTTAGAAACCGGCCTGGGACCGAGAAAGTCAGCCGCGTCCCGTATCTTGAGGTCAGCGGCGTCGATCTGTCCTTCAAACTGAAATCTTGTAGAAGATTCGGTGGTCTCTTCACCAGATAACGACACCGATGGTTCCGCTCGTTTGACGACACCATCCAGCGACACAGCGGATATGCCCGATTCTCCCTGATGAGCCGCCGACAGATGCAAATCTGCAACGCCACGATCAGGCCGGATCAGCAGCCTGAACTCGACGTGATCGAACTGGAGAGATCGAATGCCGTCTGGTCTGGCGGCATCAATCATCGTGATCGTTCCGTTGACGAGCGTCACCTCCCTGATCATGAGTGTCCGCGCCATCATGTCCATCGTTTCCTGATCCGAATCCGCCTGGCTGTTCAACTCATCCAAGATATTCCAATCACCGCGTTCGTTCCGCCGAAGCGTCAGTGTTGGTTCCTCGATCAACAATCGCTTGCCGATAACTTGTCTTTTTAGGAGCGGCAGGAGGCGCAAGACCAGATCGACCCGTTTCGCCGTCAAGATCACCTCTTCTGACTCAGGATCGTGAATCTTGACATCAGTGAGTTCCACTCGGACACGTGGAAAGACCCCCAACTTCACGCGATGTACGTCGATCTTTCTTCCCAGACTCTCCTCAAGCTGTTCCAGGACAAAGTCTTTGAAATAGTCTTGGCCGGTCAGCTCTCTCGAAAATGAAAGGAATGTGACGGTCAAGACCACGAAGGTGAGCAAGACCACGAGCGCAAGCCGAAGCTGAGACACACCACTCCCTTCAAATTACAGAGAAATCCCCTTGCTTGGCATCTTACCGGATCGAATACTTGAAATCCATCAACCCGGCGTTCTATAAAGGTTTCTCCCTCCAATTCCATGGCTCGTAGGCATCAACTCGAATCCAATCATCGCATCTCACTCACTTAAGACAGTCTCCGAGGTAACCGCTGTTTCCTGACACCCACACGAGTAAGATTCTCTTTCAATTTACGCTGACCTTCTATAGTTGACAGCGGCCTAACAGGCGAACTACATATCTATCATGGCTATTCATCCTCTCGCCGGCCAACCAGCCCCTCTTTCAATCCTCGTGGATGTGGAGAAATTATTGTCTGCTTACTGGGCTGAGAAACCGGATGTCTCGGTCCGAGAACAGCGCGTGTCCTTCGGTACATCGGGGCATCGCGGCTCTTCCTTCAGGCGAAGCTTCAATGAGAACCATCTCGTGGCCATCACTCAGGCAGTTTGCGAATATCGGGCCGCCCAGCGCACGTCCGGGCCTCTTTATTTGGGGAAGGATACCCATGCGCTATCAGGGCCCGCCTTCGTGACAGCTCTGGAGGTCTTCGCAGCCAACAGCGTCGACGTCGTGATCGACCGGAACGATGGGTACACACCGACACCGGTTATCTCGCATGCCATCCTCACCTACAACCGTATCCGACCTTCTGGCCTGGCAGACGGAGTTGTCATCACACCATCGCACAATCCTCCGGAAGACGGCGGTATTAAGTACAACCCGCCGAGCGGGGGCCCTGCCGATACACAAACCACGAAGTGGATCGAAGATCGCGCCAATGCCCTGCTGGCGGCCAACCTCCAAGGCGTGAAACGTCTTGCGATTGAACGGGCTCGACAAGCATCGACCACTCATCAGCACGACTACATTGAGGCCTACGTAAGCGATCTGCGCAACGTAGTCGATGTGGATATCATCAAATCCGCGGAGCTGAAGCTTGGGATCGATCCACTCGGCGGATCAGGTGTGGCCTACTGGCAACCGATCACCGAACGCTATGGATTCGATATCGAGATCGTGAATCCGGCTGTGGATCCCACCTTCCGGTTCATGCCCTTGGATTGGGACGGGAAGATTCGTATGGATTGTTCGTCTCCTTATGCAATGGCGAATCTCATCGCTCTCAAAGAGAGGTTCGACGTGGCCTTCGGCAATGATGCCGATAATGACCGACACGGGATCGTCACTCGTTCCGGCTTGATGAATCCGAACCATTACCTGGCCGCCTCGATTGCCTACCTCTTCGCCAATCGTGCCGGCTGGAAATCCGATACGGGGATCGGCAAAACCTTAGTCAGCAGTAGCCTGATCGACCGCGTCGCGGCAAAACTCAAGCGGAAGCTTGTTGAGGTGCCGGTCGGCTTCAAGTGGTTTGTCAACGGCCTGCTGGACGGCTCGCTCGGCTTTGGCGGCGAGGAAAGCGCCGGGGCGTCATTCCTCCGTCGTGACGGCACAGTCTGGTCAACCGATAAAGACGGCATCATCATGGACCTTCTCGCTGCCGAGATGATGGCCAAGACCGGCCGCGATCCATCAGAACTATACCGAGACCTCACGAAAGAATTAGGCGAGCCGGTTTACGAACGGATCGATGCACCGGCCACTCCGGAACAGAAAGCCATTCTTTCCAAACTCTCGCCCCATCAAGTAAGCGCAACAGAACTGGCAGAAGATCGAATCGCGGCAATGCTTACCGAGGCTCCAGGCAATGGCGCAGCGATTGGGGGCCTGAAAGTCGTCACCGAGAGCGGATGGTTCGCCGCGAGGCCGTCGGGAACCGAAGACGTCTACAAACTTTACGCGGAGAGCTTCAAAGGGAAGGAGCATCTGAAGCGGATTCAAGAGGAGGCACAAGTCCTCGTCGCCGGCGCATTGGCCTCTCCCGCATGATCTTCTTGGCATCATGAACAGGCATGCTCTCCGCTGGCCTCTGCCGAAACACGACTATTGGTCCACACCGTTCGCCGAATCGTTACTGCAACACTTGGATCTTCGGCCAGGCTTGCGAATTCTTGATGTCGCCTGCGGTCACGGCATTCCGGCCCTCTATCTCGCCGAGCAGGTCGGCCCCACCGGAGAAGTTCTGGCGACAGACATCAGCGCCGGTCAGGTCGCTCGTGCCAGGGCGATTCAAGGTTCGCAACTGCCATGGCTTCGCTTCGACTGTGCGGACATGCGCGCCTTGCCGCCTGATCTGCCGACTTTCGATCGCGTCACAGGCAATCTCTCCGTCATGTTCTTTCGTCCTCATAGATTCGAGGCCGTCCGTGGGCTCGTCGAACGGCTCAGCCCAGGAGGCCAACTCGTTCTGACCTTTCCGTCCTATGGAACATTCGATTCACTGTGGCAGCGAGTGGATCACGCAATGATTGAGCAAGGGCTGACCAACGAGCAAGACCGATTCCAGGAATATCTGAATGAACGGCCATCGGCGCAGGAAGGACGAACATGGCTGGAGAAACTCGATCTTGAACGAGTCGAGGCCATCGAGTATCCGCTTGAAGTGGTGACTGGTCCCGGGCCAGAGTTTCTCCATCATCCGCTCCTTCGCGGTGGCTTTCTCGACGACGTGTACGAATGCTTCGAGGACCAGACCATCGCCGATCGGTTCATGAACGAAATCGCCCAAGACATTACCCGATTTACCCCATTGATCGCACAACGCTGTGTGCTTTCAGGGTGGAAACGAAATCCGGATGCTGATTTACAAGGATTGGGCGTCAAATCTTCTTGGCTTGCCGAATGACTCTTCGCAGGTATCTTTTCTATACCAGATGGATTTCGAGTTCGATTCGGCGAAGAGCAAGGCCAACCATGAGAAACATGGGATCGATTTTATCGAGGCACAACAACTGTGGGAAGACGAGGATCGTCTTGAAATTCCGGCACGAACGGAAGACGAACCCCGGTATGTGCTCATGGCGGCCATCAAGCAAAAGCTCTGGTCGGCCATTTTTACTTATCGAAAAGGCCGCATCCGGTTGATTTCGGTCCGAAGAGCCAGGAAGGAAGAAAAGGAACTCTACCATGAAAGCAAAGAATCTCGAGAAGATGTTTGATGAAGGGGAAGATATTATGTCTCATCTTGATCTCTCTAAGGCGCGCCGTCCTGGGCATGAACAGAGACGAGTGAACGTGGATTTTCCCAGTTGGATCATTGAATCACTGGATGCTCAGGCAAGCCGTCTTGGCGTAACCAGACAATCGGTGATCAAGTTGTGGATCGCCGAGCGATTGAAGGAAGAACAGAAGAATGCTAGTTGAGGTCCTGCGAGATTCTGAGTGAGTACCGGAGCAATCAGTGGTCAGGCGTGACTATCGACTTATCGAAACCAGAGCGCTCAGCGTTCGAAATCTACCGTCGCCTTGATCTAGGACCAGGCGGATATGCGATCGCGCCTTCGACCGACACCCGACGCGGCATACAGCTCGCGTTGCGTCGGAAATCCCGCCGATGATCCTCGTCGATACCGGACCATAGTTGAAGAGCTTAGCCCTTCGCGCTCAACGCACAGCCGGCGGATCGGATGACACGCTCGCCACATAGAGCGGTGACGGCGTTCCATCCTTGGGCGAACCCCAGCAGATCGTCTGATGCGGGAACGGCATCTCGATGCCCTTGACGTCGAAGGTGTTCTTGATCCGGCGGTTCATCTCACGGCCGATCCGCCATTGCCGAATCGGTTTGGCCTTGATCCGACATTTGATGATGACGGCGGAATCGGCAAACCGATCGACGCCCAACATCTCCAGCGGCTCCAAGATGTCATCTGCAAACTCCGCATCTTGCCGCAATTCTTCGGCAATGTCCTTCAACAAGGCCATGACCTCATCGACGTTCTCCCGGTAGGCAACGCCGATATTGAAGACATAATAGGAATAGAGTTGAGTCATGTTTTTCACTGTATTGATATTGCCGTTCGGAATGACATGAATACTCCCCGACTCATCGCGCAGCACGATCGTCCGCAGTTTCACTTCTTCCACCAAGCCGCTCACCCCGGCAATCTCCACGACGTCGCCGACCCGGATAGAGTCTTCGAGAAGAATGAAGAACCCTGAGATGACGTCTTTGACCAAGCTTTGGGCGCCGAAGCCGATGGCCAGGCCTCCCAGCCCGGCCGCGGCCAGCAAGGGTTTCAAATCCACTCCGACTTCCGAGAGCACCATCATCCCCCCCACTCCAAGAATGACGACGCGAGCGAGATCCCGGATGACTTGAGTCAGCGTATCGGCCCGTTTCAAGTCCGTCGGCCCGAACAGCCGACTTTCATAGAGACGACGAAACCGCTCCACCACCCGATGAAGGAGCGAAAATAAGAACAGCATCCCGACCATAATTAAAATAATCCGTAAGCCCGATGAAGAAATCCATTCGAATGAACGATCCACGAATCGGCTGAAGTAGGTTTCGATCATGCATACCTCCATTGCTCGTTGAGCACATCAACGATCGGAACGCCGATGCCGACGGCTCCCGCATCAATCTATGGCCTTGCAGCATGGCGACACTCTGGCGCAAAGCCGAATTACTTGTCTATATGCGAACAAGGTCCGGAGATCAAAATGGATGCGTGAGGAGAACAATTGAAGAGAACAAGGAACACCTCAGCGGCTGACGCACCTTAGACGGGACTGAAGATTTCGAGCATGCCAAGATATCGTTTACCGATCAGTTACCTGCTGCTCCGCATGATAGGAACTGCGGACCAGCGGACCCGATTCTACATGGCTGAATCCCATGACAAGCCCTTCTTCCTTCAGCAATGTGAATTCAGAGGGGTCATAAAATCGGGCGACAGGCAGATGGTCCCTCGTCGGCTGGAGATATTGGCCGATGGTGATGATGTCGCAATGGACTGCTCGGAGATCGCGCATGACGTCTCGGGCTTCGTCAAGCGTCTCGCCCATGCCCAAGATCAAACCGGACTTTGTCTTCATTCCATGCTGTTTCGCCCTTGCAAGGAGATTGATCGACCGTTGATACTTTCCCTGAGGTCGGATCGAAGGGAAGAGTCGACTGACTGTTTCAATATTGTGATTCAGGATCTCCGGTTTCTCGGCACAGACCATTGCAAGTGCCTGCTCGTCACCCGCAAAGTCCGGTATCAGCACTTCAATCGTGCAAGCCGGATTCAGCTGTCTCGTCTGTCGAATCGTTTCCGCGAAGACCCAGGCTCCACCATCCGGCAATTCATCACGATTCACCGACGTAATCACGGCATGACGCAGGCCGAGGGCTCGCACCGCTTCCGCGACGCGCCCTGGCTCTCTCTCATCCACGTGAAGCGGCCTTCCGGTCTCGACAGAACAGTAGCGGCAACGTCTGGTACAGATATCGCCCAAGATCAGGAATGTCGCCGTGCGGGCATTCCAACATTCCCCGCGGTTCGGACAGCGCGCCTCCTCGCAAATCGTATGGAGCTTTAGCCGCTCCATGGTTTTCTTGCTCTCGCGATAATCCGGGCCGGTTCTGGCCTTACTCT
>NZ_JBLYIG010000161.1:0-1889 GCF_049222245.1 Nitrospira sp. BLG_2
AGCGATGAAAAAGAACGTGACGGCGAAGTGCTACGGTGGCGACATTACGCGGAAACGAAAATTGCTGGAAAAACAAAAAGAGGGGAAGAAACGAATGAAGGCGGTCGGCAGTGTCGAAGTCCCACAAGAAGCGTTCCTGGCGATCTTGAAAGTCGGGGAAGAATGAGCCTCGATCAGAATCAGCGGAATGTGGATAAGTTGTCAAGTTCTTCGCGGGGAGGCGAGCAGGCATCGCTGCCTGGGGCCAAGCTTGCCGACAACACGGACCAGTCGGGAAGGAAGTCCATCGTTCGGGAGTATGCGGAAGCGATCATCGTGGCGATGCTTCTGGCATTCGCCATTCGCGTGTTCGTCGTGCAGGCATTTAAAATTCCATCGGGGTCGATGATTCCCACCTTGCTGATCGGCGATCACATTTTAGTCAGCAAACTTTCCTATGGCCTGCAGTGGCCGACGGACTGCCAACTGCAATGGAGTTTTCCCCCCGTCAATTGCTACACATCCAAGACGGTCGTGGCGTTCGGCAAGCCGCAACGCGGCGACATCGTCGTCTTCCGCTTTCCCGAGGATGAAGAAAAGGATTTTATCAAGCGAATCGTCGGGCTTCCCGGCGATACCGTGCAGCTTCGGAACAAGGTCGTGCTCGTGAACGGCCGGCCGCTCGATGACAAAGCCTTTACGCAACGAATCGATCCCGGCATCATCGACGGTACGATCAACCCGCGCGATAATTTCGGACCGGTGACCGTCCCCGAGGAATCCTACTTTGTCATGGGCGACAATCGCGACCAAAGTCTGGACAGTCGGTTCTGGGGGTATGTGCGCGAAGAAAAGATCCGCGGCAAAGCGTTTCGGATTTATTGGTCCTGGAACGGCCAAGGAAATTGGACGGAGTGGGTCCGATGGGAACGATTCGCCAAGGCGATTCAATAGCAAAACGCGGTGCCGCGTCTCTTCCGAGAGAAGACTCGACTGGGAAGAGCGGGACTCCGTCGCCCAAGGCGCTCAGGCAGTATCTTCAACGGTTTCCCCAAGCATCAGTCCTCGTGGTCGGCGACCTCATCCTCGATCACTATGTGATGGGTCGAGTGAGCCGGATCTCTCCGGAAGCTCCGGTGCCGGTCGTGCATGTCGAATCCGAGTCCCTGCGACTCGGCGGAGCCGCCAACGTGTTCAACAATATCCTGGCACTAGGAGGAAAGGCCGATCTTTGCGGCGTGATCGGATCGGATGAGAGCGGACGTCTTTTAATGAAGGAACTCGGCAACAAACGATCAAGCCGCGGGGGGGTGGTGATCGATCATGATCGTCCGACGACCAGAAAAAGCCGGGTCATCGCGCATAATCAACAAATTGTGCGATGTGATATCGAGGGGCGGAGCGACCTGAAGGCGGCGTTGCGGCAAAAAATCCTCCGCTATGTGGAGTCGCGAATGCGGGAGTTGTCCTGCGTGGTGGTATCGGACTATGCCAAGGGCGTCGTGTCGCCGGCACTCATGTCCGAAATCATACGACTCGCCGCCTTGCGGAAGGTTCCGGTCGTCGTCGACCCGAAGGTCGAGCATTTCAGCTACTACAAAGGCGCCACCGTGCTCACACCGAATCATCTTGAAGCGGCTCAAGCCTCCGGTTTGCACGGTGACGGCGACCAGACGATCGACGAAGCCGGAGCGATGATTCGCCAGCGTCTTGGGTGCCGGTCCGTCCTGATTACGCGTGGTGAAAAAGGAATGAGTTTGTACGAGGGTGACGGCGTGTCTTGGCATTTGCCCACGAAAGCTCGGCAGGTTTACGACGTCACCGGTGCCGGGGATACGGTCATCGGAACCCTGGCGCTGGCGCTGGCGGCCGGGGCAAGCATCAAAACCGGAGCGGTGATGGCGAACTAC
>NZ_JBLYIG010000162.1:0-3666 GCF_049222245.1 Nitrospira sp. BLG_2
GTTAAAGTCGGGCATGCGGTGTTTCGAATTTCCGGTATGTCTTCATCCTCCCGATAGGTTGTCTATGAAACACATCTCTATCTTGATCACATTCTTGACTACATTCCTCCTTTGGCTGATGTGTCTTGGGGATGGGACGAACCTCTTTATGGCACATGCCGGCCAGGAGCGCATTGAACTGTCCTCTCGGTCTTCTACCCCCGGCGCAACGCTGGTTTTGAACGGGAAAAGGTTCGGATCCTTTAAGTCGACCCAGTTCAACAAGGTGACCGTCAACGGGGTGCCGGCTTTAGTGCAGCGATGGGAAGCGGAAATCATCGAAATCAAGGTTCCCTTCAGAGCGACCAGCGGCCCGGTCGAAGTCTGGATGGGAAAGAAGAAACTGTCTGCCGGACCGCTGATTATCGTGGCTCCACGAATAGCAGCCATCACCCCGACGGAAGCGGAACGAGGGACTACTCTTCAGATTACCGGCCATCATTTCGGCCCCTCGGCGGGCGCGCGCGATCCGAACACAATGTTCGGTGTCAACGACGTTGTGGTCGGCGGGGTCGTGGTGCGTCCCAAGAGATGGAAAGACGACAAGATCGAACTGGAAATCCCGGCGAACGCGGTGAACGGTGATGTCGTGGTTCGGCTGGCTTCTTCCGACCCACTACCGGACGGATCATGCTGCGCTCCGGTCGAGTATGTCGCGAGCAACGCCGTTCCGTTGCAACTGATTCCGACCGTTCGAGTGGATCCGGTCAGCGGACCTGTCGGCACGAAAGTGGTGTTGTTCGGCCAGGGGTTCGGGAACGCCAAAGAACTCGTGGACGATGCCGTACTGATCGGCGGCCGGCCGGTGACTATCGCCCAATGGAAAGACGACGTCATCGTTTTCCATGTCCCGCTCAACGCGGAGTCGGGTCCGCTTGTGCTGAAACATCAAGGGCGGGAACGGGTGCTTGCACAGTTTACGGTTCATGTTCCCCGCATCAATTCCATGGGGCCCGCCAGCGCGCCTATTGGGACGTTGCTGCGTATTAATGGGGAGCACTTTGGGCTTTACTCAGAAAGCGGGTCGACTCCTTACAACTTCACGGATTTCAATATCGGTGAGAATCGCGTCGAAATCGGCGGGGTGCCGGCGGTGATCTATCGCTGGAACGACGACCGAATCGATGTCTGGGTGCCGTTCAGCGCGAAAACCGGCAAGGTCGTTATTTACCGGAGTGCCAATACGCCGAACATAGGAGGACTCTGTTGTGCCGAACGAGGGACCCAAGCCATTGAGGCGGGGGACTTCACGCTTGTCACGCCGACCATCGAGTCGTATGAACCTCGGACGGCCGGATTAGATGCTACCGTGACAATCAAGGGTCGAGGGTTCGGAACATTTCTCAAGACCGCTGAACATGCCGACTTGGGATTGAACCAGCAATCCTACAAGCGGCGACCTGATCTCGAAATCAATGAACCACACGAGCATGCAACCGTCGTCTCGAATGTGTCACGAACCGAAGTCCTGTTCAACGGAACCGCTGCGGTCGTTCAATCATGGACCGATGAAGAAATTGTGGTCCAAGTGCCCCACCGCAACCTCTACGGGATCGGAAAGAAGGGGGAGTTTTTCGATAACCTGGCGACCGGGCCGCTGGTTGTTCGCCGAGGATCATGGGACGTGCTTCCCGATGGAACCTGTTGTTCGCCGAAGAAATGGGTCACGCTTGAAGCAGGACCGTTCACCATCGAAGCGAAAGGGCTTCCCGTTCCGGACCCAGATTTCTGGAATTACCACACGCCTGACGCGAGTACCAATCAATAATGCTGGTTCGGTTCCACGCCTGCCGACGGAATGTTTTCGCGGCATTCTTCGCTCTCCTCGGTATGATTCTAGCGGTTCCTCAATCGGTTGGGAGCGCAGACTCCAATCTTTCCATCACCACTCAGGCGAGTAGCACGAAATCAACCTTGATGAGCATTCAGTTTCGTACGCTCCTACAGGGATGGGCGGTAGGAACTGGGGGAATAATACTGAAGTCAGTCGATGGCGGGAAGAAATGGAAGCGGGTGAAGAGCGGAACCGCTGCATTGTTAACATCTGTATTCTTTGCCGACTTATCGACAGGATGGGTGACCGGAGCCGGAGGATTTCTGAGCCGCACGACGAATGGGGGAGAGTCCTGGCTTCCACAATCACTGGATACTCAGCAACCGCTGTACGGTATGTACTTCACATCACCGATGGTTGGGTGGGTCGTCGGAGGAAGCGGCACGATCTTTCATACCAGGGATGGCGGCCAGCATTGGGTGGAACAGGCCAGCGGCACGACGGCGGCGCTCTATGCAGCGCACTTTCTCAACGACCAGAAGGGCGCGATCGTCGGCGCGCTGGGCACCGTCCTTTCGACAGACGATGGGGGGATCACCTGGACGCCGCAAGAGATGCAGAGCGCGGTGACCCTATTCGACGTCTTTTTCACCGATGCCGCAACCGGCTGGGCGGTTGGCAATGCGGGGGCCCTGTTTCAGACAACGGACGGTGGGGGCAAGTGGGTTGACCAGACCTTACCCTGCGGAAAAACCTGCACGAGGCTCACGGATTTGTTGAAGGTGCGCTTTACCAGTCCGCAAGAAGGGTGGATCGTCGGTGAGCGAGGGATGCTATATCGGACGAGCGATGGCGGTCACACCTGGAGCGAAGGAAGATCGATTGCCCCTACCTCGTTATTCGGCCTCAGCTTTCCCGATGCCATGCATGGGTGGGCCAGCGGCGAAAACGGGACGATTGTTCATCTACAATCAGGCCGCTGATCTCCTACCCTGATGGCCTGAAACATTCCCCTATTTCAGACGATAGGGCTGCTTCTTTTCGGTGCGGATTTCCGATCAGGTGAGTAGAGCGAAACAGCACTTGAAATTGAGCTGCCGGGACATTCTTGGGATGACGCTCCAGGCAGCGTCCGGGCTGGTCAACCACGCTCGGGAAGGGAAAGAATGTTATGGCGCCACACGATCAATCGAATGCGCGTAGATCAAGGGCGTCCCCTTTGGATCGTTCTGCTCAGCCATCACCATCCCACGGACACGGAGATGTTCGCTCTGCACAACCGGCTTTATCACGTTCGGCCGACATGCGCCGGTCGTGCTAATTCCAATGGTGCCCGACTTATCCTGAAGCGCAAACACTTGGCTGTCGTAGACAGAGCCGCCTCCACAGCTTGGCGTACCACGATGAACCGGTAAAGAGCTCACAGCCCTTGCATGTCCTTCGACCGTCACGACCTGAGCCTGATAGTCAGTGGGATGCTTTAAAATTTTATTGATGGGCAAGCGATCTTCGGCTGATGCCAAGGACGCCAGTCCGAGCCCAAGATTCAGACATAACATGCTGTGAAAGAAGAGGAACATCGAGTGCTTTCTTTCCATGAATTCGGATAGTCTACCTGGAACGAGGCACTCAAGGCTAGTCCGATGTCGATGGCTGACAATGATTCATGGACGTCTCGGCTCTGTCGGCCGGCCGACTTCTCACCCGATCTCGCAGGTTGAGAATTTACTCGAAAATGGTTCCCGGCGGAAGGAAGCCCGTCGTTCGAGAATGACGTCGTGAAACATGACCATCGCACCCATTAAATCAAAACGCGATTACGAGCACACGCTGAAACGAATCGAGGTTCTGAT
>NZ_JBLYIG010000163.1:0-2049 GCF_049222245.1 Nitrospira sp. BLG_2
GGCTTTCGGCCGCCGCTGTAAACCCCGCCTGTAGTGAAAGCGTCACGACCCCGACAATACACGCGCTAAAAATCCGTCGGACATTCATACATGGCCCTCAGCCAATACAATACTCAACTAAGGTACCGAAAACGCATGGCCAAATCCAGCCCATCTTGCCCTCCGGTCTCCACGGGCAGCCCGTCGACACGATAACGGGTGATTTGTCTGTGGAGTTGCACTTACCGGTCGTCCGGTGTAGCGTAGGCGGCAGCATGCCCGTCTCAACTTCTTCCTCCGTCCAGAAGTGCCTCCATCTTGTCACCTGCGCGCTGCTTGTCGTCCTGACTCCAGCCTTTTCAGGCTGTGGCGGTCCCTGGAGAGATGGCTACCTCAAGAAAGGAGTCGGTCGACTGACGCAGGAAGAAGTTCGGGAACGACTGGGTCCTCCGCACACGGCCAAGACTCCGGCTCTCGGCGGAGACAGTCTCTGGACCTATCGATTCGGGCTCAGCGAGCAGGAACTCACCAAGTGGAATACCTCGTTCGTCGCCGACGCTTCCCACTCGGTCACTAGTTTGATGGGGAAGGGAACAGAGACCTCCAAACCCACCTTGTATTGCTATCGATACACATTGACGTTCTCAGAAGACAAGACCCTCAAGAACTGGAAGCGTGAGGAATGCGTTCCGGGTACCCGCGAAACATTGACCGCCAAGTAGAGGACGATCGGTGCCCCAAAGCGAGTGGTTTGCAATCGACAGTTCGGTCGCGTTGGACGGTTTGAAGTCGCTGATCCTGTTGTTGACCTTGATCATCGTCAGGCCGCTGATCGTGCGTTGGATCGCTCGCAATCCGACGCTCTCGATGGAATCGAAACGCCGTTGGGTCGTCACGACCAGGAACTCGATCGTCTTCGCATTCCTTATCGGTCTCGTGATCATCTGGGCTCATGAACTGCAGGCCTTTGCGGTTTCTCTCGTTGCCTTGGCAGCCGCTTTTGTCCTGGCGACAAGAGAGCTGATTCTCTGCTGGAGCGGGGCGGCACTTCGAGTCGGTAGCAAGGTCTTCGCCGTGGGTGACCGGATTCAAATCGCGGGCCACCGCGGAGTGGTGCTGGACCACGATGCCTTCGCGACACGGTTGTTGGAAATCGGCCCCGGGCAATCCGCTCATCTGTACACCGGTCGCGTGACCATCTTTCCCAATAGCTTGCTGCTTACCAATACGTTGATCAAGGAAAATCCCGAGCAAGAGTATGGTCTCTATACGTTGATTGTTCCGGTCAAAAACGATGACGACTGGCAGAAAGCCGAGCGCGCCCTCTTAGAAGCCGCGAAGGCGGAATGTGCGCCGTACATGAATGAAGCCGCACGGCAGATGAAGCTGCTGGAGCAGACCAACCTGTTGGAAGCGCCTTCTCCGGAACCGCGCATCACCATTCAACTACCGGAATCGGGGAAAATACACCTCGTGCTTCGATTTCCGGCACCGGATCGGGGACGCTCCCGTATCGAGCAGGCCATTCTACGTCGCCATCTTCTACAGATGAACGATCGGGAATCATCGCACCACACCTAACAAAAGAGGGCCATCTCTCGATGGCCCTCTCATTTTCCTCATCGTGATCGGTTCGAATTATTTCGGAAAGGACTTCGGCGCGGAGACGTGCTGCCACCCCTCGCCATTGAGCGACTTGAGCATGGCCACCAAATCCTTCTTCTCTTCCTCCGTCAGTTCCAACGGGATGACCGTATTGTCCAAGTGCGGATTCTTGATTCCGCCCTGATTATAGAAATCCACCACCTCTTCCAATGTCTTGAACCGTCCGTCATGCATATACGGGGCGGTACGGGCGATTTCCCGCAACGTCGGGGTCTTGAAGGCTCCGATATCCTCGGGGGTATTGGTGATCATATACCGACCGAGATCGACCGTATTGGTATCCCATCCAATACCTAAATTGTGAAACTTTTCGTCCGTGAAGTTAAAGCCCGAGTGACATCGTGTGCAACGAGCTTTTCCACGGAATAGTTCGAGGCCACGCTTCGCGGAGTCGCTCAACGCGTC
>NZ_JBLYIG010000164.1:0-5014 GCF_049222245.1 Nitrospira sp. BLG_2
ACGCCTCAAAACCGATGAAACCATCCTAAACGTGCAGATCCTCGGACGGCATCGTAATCGTCTACGAACCGGCCATCACTCCGGTAATCGCTTCCGTTTAGTCATCCGCGATGTCGCCGATCACGCGGTTGAAACCGTGCCGGCCGTTCTTCAACAACTGCGCCTCCACGGCATTCCAAACTACTTTGGGCCGCAGCGGCAAGGAAAGGCCGGTGATAACTACCGCATCGGCGCTATGTTGCTGCATGATGCGCGGCGGCGCGACCAGATGAATCGGACGACTCGCATCTGGTATCTCAACTCCTACCAATCATTCCTGTTCAATCGGATACTTGCACGAAGAATCGACCGTCTCGACAAGGTCCTCCTCGGCGATTGGGCCATGAAGTCAGACAATGGCGCCTGCTTTCAAGTCGAAGATGCCGAGAAGGAACAATTGCGGGCGGATCGTTTTGAAATCAGCCCGACAGGCCTCCTCTTTGGTTCGCGGGTATCGTGGGCAAGTGGCGAGCCTGGTCAAATCGAAGAAGCCGTCATCTCCGACGCAGGTGCAACGAAGGAAATCCTCGTCGCCGCGGCGAAGGCTTGCGGATTCCGGGGCGAGCGCAGAGCGCTTCGCATTCCCCTCGCTGAGCTTGAATGGTCTCTTAGTGGCGATACTCTCTCCCTTTCTTTCTGCTTGCCTCCCGGGGCCTCCGCCACCAGTGTGCTCCGGGAATTGATGAAAGTACTTCCCACGAACTCCTAGTTCCCTCATTTTCTTTCTCTCGCGACAATAGGTGATAAAATATGCACATTCCGTGAGTGCCGCGATGAGCCACCACCAAGAAAGCGTACACCTTGAAGGGCACATCATCGACTCTCTCGTGCTCGCCAAGGTGCTCGACCTCATCCTGATGATGGGAGGAACCTTCGACCTGGAGGACGTCCGCATCGGCAAAACACGGGAGGAAGCGTCTCATGCTCGTATTCGGATTCAAACCGCCTCGCGAGAGCTCTTAGACGACATTCTGAAGGCGATTCAACCACACGGAGCCTCGATCGAACGTGAGGCGAACTGCCGTATCGACCGTGCGCCTGCCGATGGGGTGTTACCCGACGACTTCTATGCCACGACGCATCTACCTACGCAAATCCGGCTTAACGGCCGATGGCTGGACGTAGATCGAATCGAGATGGACCTCGCCATCAGGATCAGCGAGGCCGGCTCCGTCGCCCATGCGGTGCCGATGGGCGACGTTCGTCGCGGGGACCAGGTCGTGGTCGGCCGAGAGGGAGTCCGCATCATTCCTTTACAGAGACCTCAAGAACGCGACGTGTTTGGCTTTATGGAATCACAGGTGTCGGCAGAGCGACCTCATGGCCATATCATTGCCGACATCGCAGCTCGGATGCGACAATTGAGAGAGGGACGCAAGCAGGGGCGGGCTGACTCTCACGTTTTGCTGGCTGGTGGACCCGCCATTATTCATGCCGGTGGACGCGAAGCTTTGACCTGGCTGATCGAGCAGAGGTTTATCCATATTCTGTTTTGCGGCAATGCGCTGGCTGCGCATGACATGGAAGCAGATCTGTTCGGGACGTCGCTAGGCTACGGGCTTACGGCAGGGCGCGCAATACCGCATGGTCATGAGCACCATTTGCGGACCATCAATAAGATTCGTGCGATTGGCAGCATTGAAGCCGCGGTTACTTCAGGAATGATTAAGCATGGCATCATGGCAGCTTGCATCAGGCGAGGTGTGCCGGTAATCATGTCCGGCACGATTCGTGACGATGGGCCCTTGCCCGGAGTGATCACGGATTCCGTTCTGGCACAACATGCGATGCGAGCCTTGATCCCTGGCGTGGGGCTCGCTCTCCTTGTCGCCTCGACACTCCACTCCGTGGCGACGGGCAATCTTCTACCGGCAACCGTGCCCACAGTCTGTGTAGACGTGAACCCGTCGGTCCCGACCAAGCTGGCCGACCGCGGCAGCTTTCAGGCGGTCGGCCTCGTCATGGATGCGGCATCGTTTCTGTCGGAGCTTGCCAGGGCGCTGGGGAGGTCGGCATGAGTCGGCTCCTCGTATGTCCCCCTGATTTTTTCGGGATTGAGTATGAGATCAATCCTTGGATGCGTCTTGTCAATCGCGTGGATCATGCGCGTGCGGTTCGACAATGGCACGAATTGATGCGCATGCTCGAAAGGGACCTGGGCGTCGTTCTCGAGCGAATGGCTCCCGTTCCAGAGTTGCCCGATCTCGTATTCACGGCTAATGCCGGCATCGTGGTTGGACGAACCGCCGTGGTGAGTCGCTTCCGACATCCTGAACGTCAACGGGAAGAAACTCACTTCGAGGGTTGGTTTCGCCGTCATGGCTATGAGGTGATGACGGTAGAAGAAGGTCTTCATTTCGAAGGCGCGGGCGATCTTCTAGGCTATCCGGAATACTGGTTCGGCGGATACCGACAGCGATCGGATATCCGCATCTTCCCGCTCCTTAGCGAACGTTTTCGCCGGGAAATTATTCCGCTAGAGCTGGTCGACAGTCGTTTTTATCATTTGGATACCTGTTTCTGTCCCTTAAGCGGCGGCGATCTTCTCTATTTCCCCGCGGCATTTGACCGCTATGGCCAGACAGCGATCGCCGAACGTGTTCCGGACAGACTGCGTTTCACCGTCCGGGAAGATGAAGCCCTGAAGTTTGCCTGCAATGCCGTCTGCGTCGGGAAACACGTCGTCCTCCCCGCCGGGTGTCCCACCACTCAGGCTTGGCTCCGCACAAGAGGGTATGAAACCCATCCGGTTCAGCTCGATGAATTCATGAAATCCGGTGGGTCGGCCAAGTGCCTCACCCTGGCGCTGGGCTAACTTTCGGCGTTCAACGTCCATCCCTGATGAATTGCCGGCGGAACATAGCACCCCTTGACAAGGGGCGTATGGCGGTTGACGTCCTATTTCTTCCGAAAGAGAAACGCACCATACATGCCGGCAATTGCGATCGTGACGAGTTCAATCGTCAAGAGCATGCGGCTCACGACGGCTTCCGGTGCGGGAGGAGAGAGGATGAAGTACATGCCGAGAAACTCCGGCGTCTGTGCCGGCGGAGTCTCCCATGGAGGGAATAATACGGCCAGGATCAGAACGACCACCATCCCGTAGAGCACCCTGATGTTGAGCTGCTCCGGCACTGAACCTTTGGATGGAGAGGATGAAGGCGTATCTGATTGCCCATCGAGCCGCCGGCCGCATTGCATACAGAAGCGATTAATCTCCGGCTGCGATCGGCGACAGGCTGGACAGGTTTGCATAAGAGGGCCATGGAGAGATCACGGCGTAGAGGCAGATTACAGGAAAGAAACCGGTTTGCCCAGTGCTGTTGTCTGATGGAGGATTCCGGATCAGAAGTGGTATCCGACACCGAATGAGACCAGATGCATCGTGTAGGTTGCGTCTAACCCATAGGGAAAAGGGAAGAGATTTTGATTTTCGTCGAATGTGAAGCGCGCGTAATTGAATTTCCACTCAGCGAATGCCGTCAGATGTTTACTGACATAGTATTCAAATCCGACCTTGGCGTTCAACCCAAGCCTTGCGTTGTCCGCGGTTGATTCCTGGGAATCCGGTGCCGGACCTTCTCCCGTGATTCGTGCGAAGAAAATTCCCGGTCCGACTCCCACATAAGGCTGTAATCGAGCCTTATGGTAGCGGAACATGAGGTTAAAAGGAGCCAACGTTAAGACTCGAAAATATGCCCCTTGAAACGTTCCACTTACCGTTACGCCGGGGACTGAGGTGTTCTGGAAGGTATGAACCTGTTGATCGATGTGGGGAGTTGTATAAAATACTTCCGCTTCCAAGCCAATCCAGCGAGTGGAATCAAAGTAGTGCCCCACTTTTCCGCCAAACTGAAAAGACGTCGATAACTCAAGCTCGCCATGCGTCGTACCGGGAAGAAGGAATGAGGAATGAATATCGCCGTCCGACAGACCGCCAGGCAATGCCACTCCGAATTGTCCGGCAATGTACGTTTCACCGTATGTGGCGGGCGCGACAAGGAGTACTGCCGAAAGCAACAGCATCGTTGCACAGAATCCAGGGCAACCCCATGTCCTACGCGATCGTTCCACTAGAAATCCTTTGAATTTGCTTTTCCATCCTATGCCTTGTCGCCGTGGCGGCGAAGTCATTTCTTCATTCTGACGAGCGAAGTTCACATGCCGTTGACGTGCCTCCTACGTCGGAATCGATGGGTGTATTGGACAAAAAGGCGAATGGATGCCCCATTCGTTGACAGATACTCGATCGCTTCCTATATAATCCGCCGTTCCGACCAAAGGGATGATGATTCCGGATCACTATGTCGACCACGATCAACAAGATCGGCGTTATTGGAGCCGGTGCCTGGGGCACGGCTCTGGCTAAACATCTGGCCGATAAGGGTCTGGAGGTTCTGCTCTGGGCCTATGAGCACGACGTCGTCAACGCCATCAATACCTCCCACGAGAACCCGGTCTTCCTCAGAGACATCCTGCTTCCCCCAGGTTTGACGGCCACTTCCTCACTCATAGAGGCCGTCTCGAACCGCGACGGGGTTCTGTTTGCCGTTCCTTCGCACCTCACCCGATCCGTGCTGCGTCAGCTGGCACCCTGCTTCTCTGCCCCCCTGCCGTTCGTGTGTGCAACGAAGGGCATAGAAGAAAACACGGCCAAGCTGATGTCCCACGTCATGGAAGACGAGTTGCCGCCGTCGATGCACCGCTCCCTCATGGTGCTCTCCGGACCAAGCTTCGCGTCGGAATTAAGCGCCGGTAAACCCACGGCCGTGTGTTTAGCCGGCCCTGATGAGCATCTCGTGCGGCGGTTTCAAAGTGCGTTGATGACACCTGTCTTTCGGGTGTACGCGGACACAGACGTCATCGGCGTTCAACTCGGCGGCGCTTTAAAGAATGTCATGGCGCTGGCTGCCGGTGTGATCGATGGTCTGGACCTGGGGCTCAATGCCCGTGCGGCGCTCATTACCCGAGGCCT
>NZ_JBLYIG010000165.1:0-19850 GCF_049222245.1 Nitrospira sp. BLG_2
TTCAAGAATATGCCGCAAGTGGGAGCGCCGGACGTTTTGCGTTTGGAAAAACTGATGGACCGCTGTCAAAAGAATCTCGAGCCGCTCAAAGAGTTCATCCTGCCGGGCGGCGGAAAAGTGTCGGGTTTTCTTCATCAAGCCAGAACGATCTGCCGCCGGGCCGAACGGGTATGCATTGCCCTGTCAAAAGCGGAGCCGGTTGATCCGACGATCATCAAATTTCTCAATCGACTGAGCGATGCGTTGTTCGTCTTGGGTCGTTGGGTGGCAAAGACCCAGAGTGAGCCGGAGTTTTTATGGGAGAGGGATGTCCAAACCACGAAAAACTAAAAAGAGTCTTCGGGCACAACCTGCCGGAAACTTGGTTTTTGTACTCGGTGGGGCGGCATCAGGTAAAAGCGATGTGGCGCTCCGATTCGGCCAATGTGATGGACCGAAGGCCTTCATAGCAACCGGCCAGGAACTGGATGAAGAAATGGCGGCTCGCATCGCCCGACATCGAGCGACTCGTTCCTCGGACTGGATCACAGTTGAAGTTCCAGTGGACCTTTCAGAATGGGCTGAAAATAATATTCATATATATCAATCAATTGTCATTGACTGTCTCACGCTGTGGTTGAGCAATATAGGCGAGCTGGTCGATGAGAAAATAGTCCAGGAAAAAATTGCGAGATTGCTACAAGTGATTCGAACCGGATCGGCGAAAGTTGTGATCGTCAGCAACGAACTCGGAATGGGTTTGGTTCCGATCGGACCCGAGGCGCGGCGGTTTCGTGATTTGTCGGGGAAGATGAACCAGCTAGTGGCCGCCGAAGCAGATGAAGTGTACTTCGTTGTCGGCGGCCAGACCTTGAAATTGAAGTGAGTGGGAAGTCGGGGAGATGCCGTGATGTTACAAAATATCCTGAGTCACATTATGATGCCGGACAAACAATTGGGGCCGAAGGCGCAGGCTCGGCTTGATCGCTTGACCAAACCTGTAGGCAGCCTGGGTCGGCTCGAGGATCTGGCTGCTCAGTATGTCATGATCACCGGCAATCTGAAGCCGACCATCCCGCGTGGAACGGTGTTCACTTTTGCCGCGGACCATGGAGTGGCTCATGAAGGCGTGAGTGCGTACCCTCAAGAGGTCACGCCTCAAATGGTGCTGAATTTCTTACGTGGCGGTGCGGCGATCAACGTGCTCGCGCGGCATATGGGGATTGAAGTCCGTGTCATCGATATCGGTGTCGCCCATGACTTCGGGTCCGTTCCCGGACTCATTCATAGAAAAATTATGCCGGGAACCAATAATTTGCTCACCGAGTCGGCGATGAGTCGCGAACAGACGGAACAAGCGATTCAGGTCGGTATTGAACTTGTGTCCGATGCGGTTGAACAGGGAATCGGGATGATAGGTACCGGCGAAATGGGAATCGGTAACACGACGATCAGCTCTGCAATCACGACCGTGATGACAGGTCGGACGGTAGAAGAGGTGACTGGGCGCGGTACAGGAGTTGACGATGCCGTCTACCGACACAAGATATCGGTGATCAAGAAAGCGTTGGCGTTCCACCGCCCGGATCCGGATGATGCATTGGGAGTACTTTCAAAAGTGGGTGGACTCGAAATCGCCGGACTCGTCGGTCTCATTCTCGGATCGGCGTCGGCTCGGGTGCCGGTTGTACTGGATGGGTTCATCGCCGGAGCCGCCGCATTGATTGCCGCTCGACTGCAGCCCAAATGTCTTGGGTATATGATTGCCTCCCATCGGTCCGTCGAACGTGGCCATCATGTGCTGCTCGATCATCTTGGCGTAAAACCGCTGCTGGATCTGGACTTGCGGCTTGGTGAAGGGACGGGCGCGTGTTTAGCGATGAATTTAGTGTGTGCCGCCGTCAAAGTCATGACTGAAATGGCAACATTCGACGAAGCCGGCGTGTCGGAGCGCAGCACATGACGAGCCTTGTTCGGCCATTTCTCTTCGCGTGGCATTTTTTGACCGCGATTCCCCTCAGCCGACATCATCACGAACCCACCGCGATGGAATTAGCCTCATCGATGGCGTGGTATTCCACCGTAGGCCTGATGATCGGTGGGACATTGGCACTGGCGGACACCGTGCTGACGAACTTGTTTGCGTCGGAGGTCGTGAATGTATTGCTGATCGTGTTGCTCGTTGTCCTCACTCGCGGGTTACATCAGGACGGCTTGGCCGACACACTTGACGGCATTGCCGGTGGCAGAGAACCGGCCGATCGCCTGTCCATCATGCGTGATCCGAGGATCGGTGCGATCGGAGCGACCGGTCTTTTTTTGTCGTTGATTCTCCGCTACGCAGCTTTTATGGCTCTCCCACAACCGCTCCGTCTGCCGGCTCTTGTCTGCATGCCGGCGCTCGGTCGTTGGGCAATGGTGACCTTAGCCTGGCTATCTCCTTATGCAAGAGCAGAGGGAGGCTTGGCGGCGCCATTCCTCGCTCATTTGTCTTTGGTCCACGTGCTGGGATCGACGTTGGTACTTGCCTCAGCGCTTATTCTGATGCTGGGTGTCTCCGAAACAATCGCAATATTGGCCGTCGGTAGTGCCGTGGTTGCCACGGTTCAGGCTGGTTGTCGCGCCTTGTTCGGGGGGATTACGGGGGACACGTTGGGCGCAACAAATGAGCTCGTTGAAATCCTTTTCCTGCTGGTCGTTCCGCTGGCGCTTGTCCTGTCATGACAGGCAGTGAGCTCCTCCTCGCAGCAAGTGTCGATGCCGTCGCGGGGGATCCTCGGTGGTTCCCCCATCCTGTTCGTGCGATGGGGGCGGTGATCGCCTGGTGCGATGAAAACGTCAGAACACTCTATCGTCATTCCTACGCCCTGCGTACATGCGGTCTCTTCCTGGCGCTGGGCCTGCCATTGTGCGTGTTTGGTCTCAGTCATGAAGCGATTACTTGGGCTGAGGGGATAGCCTGGTGGCTCGGAAGCTTCTTGTCGATCGCCCTCGGATGGACCACACTTGCCGGCCGTGATTTGTGGAATCATGTTCACGATGTATGGAGGCGACTGGAACAAAACGACCTCTCCGGGGCTCGTCACGCCGTCAGCAGGATCGTTGGACGAGATACCGAGCAATTATCGGAAGAGCAAGTGATTCGCGCGACAATTGAAACAACGGCTGAAAGTACGAGTGATGGAATGGTTGCGCCGTTGTTCTATCTCGCCATGGGTGGAGCGCCTCTCGCGCTCGCCTACAAGGCGGTGAGTACGCTGGATTCGATGATCGGCCACAAGGACGAACGGCACATCGACTTCGGCTGGGCCTCCGCCCGGCTTGACGATGTGGCCAACTGGATTCCAGCCCGTCTGTCCGCAATCTTTATTCTTCTGGCAGCCGGTTTGGTCATGGGCGAGAGCGGCCCCATCAGAACAGGATGGCATGTGCTTTGGCGTGATGGCGGGAAACATCCGAGTCCGAACAGTGGACGGCCGGAGGCAGCGATGGCCGGCTCGTTGGGAATTCAATTGGGAGGAACCAATTATTATGATGGCGTGCCTCACGAACGACCTCTGATCGGAACCAATGGACGTCAGCTTGTTTTGAACGATCTCACAATCGCGTCTCGGATTATGGTTGTAGCGTGTCTCCTGGGCGTCATCCTTGCCGTAGGAACGGTGTGGCTCGTCTGAACGGTCCGATCCATGGCGGCAATGTCTACGCGGCGTCGCGTGAACTTGGCCGGGACCTGACCAGGCTTATCGATTTTAGCGCCAGTATTAATCCGCTGGGACCTCCCGCGCATGTATGGAGAGCGATCGCTCATGCTCGCCATTTGGTGGTTCATTATCCGGACCCGGATTGCTTGGAGCTACGGCAGGCACTCGCCAAGTCGTGGGAAAGACCCTTGGAACACATTGCCGTAGGAAACGGTTCGACGGAATTGATTGATGCGCTTCCTCGGGCGCTCAAGATTCGGCATCTCTTGGTTGTGTACCCCACCTTCTCCGAGTATGCGGCATCGATGGCACGCAACGGAGGGCGCGTCAGCGCCGTCTATGCGAAGCGCGCGGAACGGTATGCGCAACCCATTGAAGAGGTGTGTCGTCTGATACAAAAACACAGGCAAGGAATGGATGCGTTCGACGGAGTGATGCTTTGCAATCCCAATAGTCCAAGCGGGCAAGCTTGTTCCGTCGATGACATTCAACAATTGGCGAGAGCCGTTCAACGATGTGGCGCTTGGTTGATGATCGATGAAGCGTTTGCCGACTATTGCCCTGAACGGTCATTCGTACCCGAGGCTGTCTCGTGGCCGCACGTCGTGATATTGCGCAGCTTAACCAAATTTTATGCCTTGCCCGGGTTGCGGATCGGATATGCAGTGGCAGAACCCTCGGTGATCGAATTATTGCGCAGGCAAATACCGCCATGGTCAGTGAATGTCCTGGGGCAGGTGGCTGCGCTGGCCGCCGTGAGAGATGCGGCCCATGCTCGAAAGAGCAGACGATTTATGGCAAGAGAACGAGATCGGTTTGGGAAATTGCTTGCTGCCTTGCCCGGATGTTCAGTCATGCCAACGCACGCCAATTACTTCTTTATGGAGCTGCCTCGTGGATGGCGCGCGCGTGAAGTGGTCGAGCAATTGCGGAATGATGGGCTGTTGATTCGCGATTGTTCATCCGTTCCGGGATGCAACGCTCGTTCTATTCGACTTGCCGTGCGGTCTCGGCAGGACAATGATCAGCTCATCCAGTCCTTGTCCAAACTCCTTCACCGCCCGGTATCATGACGATTAGAATCCGATCATTCGTCAGCACTCGGCATCACGTGATCGGACACACGCTCGTCATCAGTCTCGGCGGCCGACGGCGTGTACTTTCATCCGCACCGCAGGGTGGTGGATTCAAGTCAGCCTCGCACATCATCAATCATCAAGTTGACACGAACTCAAATATGAATGGACACTTTCCCGATCCGGCTCGCTACTTGCGAAAGCTGGCTTCACAGCTCAACATTGGAGACCACGCTGTCGGACTCATGACCGCCGTACCGATGACACGTCTTGTTAGGTCACGAGTTTCGGCAGGGGAGCTCTGGGTGGAGTGTTTCGCTACGGTCGGGGTCACGAATGCGGTTCGCGCCGGGGAGTGGCCACGGCATTTCGCTCATCGACAGAAAAATGCTTTGACAAGAGTCGGAACGATCAATCTCATCCTGATTACGAATGGTAGTCTCTCGACCTCCGCCATGGTCGGCGCGGTGCAGGTTGCCACGGAGGCAAAGACCGGCGTCCTGCGTGACCACGTCATACCGAATCGGAAAGGGAAAGATCTTGCGACTGGGACGGGTACCGATGCGGTTGTGATTGCGTGCCGCTTGCGTGGCGATGGACCACTGCATACTTACAGCGGAACCCATACAATTATGGGCGCGTTGATCGGAAGAGCGGTCTCGAATTGTGTCTCCCGCGGTTTAACCAAGGCAAGGAAGTGGACGGAGACGCACCGATGAAGGCGCGAGCGCTTGCGATTCTCGGTACTGGTTCAGATGTAGGGAAGAGCTTGATCACAGCCGGAATCTGCCGCCTACTTCGTCGGACCGGTGTCTCGGTGGCACCATTCAAAGCCCAAAACATGTCGTTGAATTCGTTCGTCACTCCTCACGGTCATGAAATCGGAAGAGCTCAAGCCCTGCAGGCGGAGGCATGCGGGATTCCACCGCATGTTGATATGAACCCGATCCTACTCAAGCCGGAATCTGACACCTGCTCCCAGGTTGTTCTCCTTGGCAAGGTGTTAGGGAAGCGTGAGGCCTCGACGTACTTCGACGGCCGACAAGGACTCTGGTCCGTGGTCGAAGAAAGTTACGCTCGGTTGGCCGGCCAATACGAAATGATCGTCATTGAGGGGGCGGGCAGTGCGGCAGAAGTCAATCTCCGCGAGCAGGATCTGGTCAATTGGCCGGTCGTCAAATTGGCCGATGCCCATGTCGTACTGGTCGCCGATATCGATCGAGGCGGGATCTTCGCGCAAGTTCTGGGGACTTTGGATTTGCTGGCGCCTGACGAACGCGCCAGAGTCCGTGGAGTCGTCATCAATAAATTCCGTGGTGATGCCACACTGTTTGCCGATGGGGTGACGTTCTTGGAAGCACGAAGCGGACTGCCGGTGTTGGGAGTGGTGCCGTTCCTTCATGATCTGAGGCTCGATCAAGAAGACAGTCTCGATCTCGACCGGAACCGACAAAGAAGTTTTGCATCTGACCGCATCAACATTGCCGTCATTCTACTGCCGCATATGAGCAACTTTACCGATTTCAATATCTTGGCATCCGAAGCGGATGTCGCATTGAAGTATGTGGATTCATCATCCTCGCTTACCGAGGCCGACGTCGTGATAATCCCCGGGAGCAAAAATACGCTGGCAGATCTTTGCTATTTGAGGGGGAATGGATATGGTTTTGCACTGGACAATCATCTGCGTAGTGGGCGAGAACTGATCGGAATCTGCGGTGGTTATCAGATGCTCGGTCGGCAGATATCTGATCCCTACAAGGTTGAGCAGGGCGGTACAAGCCGTGGACTCAGCTACTTGAATACCGAGACCAAACTCGAGCAAGCCAAGCGCACCACACAAGTGATAGCACGTACGGAAAATGGCTTCGTGCGGGATCAGATCTTGGTTCGTGGGTATCAAATTCATATGGGTATCACGCGACGAGAAACCGAACTTCCATGTTTCAGAGTCCATCGTCAATCCGTACTGGGTGAGAAGGATGAAGAGGAGTTTGATGGCGCCATTCGGAAAGATGGCCTTGTGTGGGGCACCTACATACATGGCGTGTTTGATGAACCCGGCTTTCGTCGTGCTTGGCTCAATCGCGCTCGTACGAGGAAAGGGCTTCCGCTTCTTGAGGAGCTCGTGTCAAAGATGGTGACAGTACGATCACAGAATGAGCTTGATCGATGGGCTGATCACGTGTCCCATCACCTCGATTTATCCTGTCTCATCTGATATCTCCCAGTTCCTTTTCAACTTGTGATACCCCGCAGCTTGCTGCGGGGAGCTTCATTACGCGATTTCCTACGCCGGTATCGGCTCCAACTTGTCCAAACGAGTGCCAATATTCACCGTTTTCTTGCCAACCATCAACAAATCGTTACACTGCGTGAGAACAGCACGAATCGGCGACGTAAGAATAAAAAACATGGCTTGAGCACGAGTCATTCGGTAAGCGGACGATGGACTGACTTGTAATCAATGGTGATGCCGGCGCATTGAAGCCAATGTAAACATTGATTGAAGAGAAGAGGAAGGGTTGTATGAGCAAAATTATGGTTGTCGATGACTCGTACGCGGAACTGCAATTGATCGAGTCGTATCTTAAGGCTGCCCAACACACCGTTGTATCGTTCTCAACCGCAGATGGATTGGAGGACAAGATCACCTCTGAGAAGCCGGACCTCATCGTCTTGGATGTGGTCATGCCGGGTCGGAATGGATTTCAGGCGTGCAGAGATTTGAAAACCGATGCTCGTTTCAAGAGTATCCCCATCGTGCTTTGCACTTCGAAGGGGCAGGAAAGCGACAAGTTCTGGGGACAGCAACAGGGGGCCAACGGACATGTGGTGAAACCCTTCAAATCGGAGGAACTTCTGCAAGCCGTCAAGCTTGCACTGCGCTGAGAGAAGCGATGCTGCCGAGGCCGCGAAACGATGATTTCCATAGGCGAGTTGCCTCAACTTCATTCAGACTCAGTCCCACAACAGACGCAATCCACAGAGTCGTTGAGGGCTTGCCTGGTTGTCTTAGGTGAAGAAACATTCGCCATAGACTTACGTGAAGTCCTCGAAGTCTTCGAGCCCAAGTCGATCACACCTGTACCAGGAATGCCTGCTGCGCTGGTCGGTGTCACCAACTTACGCGGGACCGTCATTGTACTTGCGGATGTGAGAGTAACTTTGGGCGTATCTGTCTCCGTCCTTCCGAAATATGCGGTTGTTGTTCGTCATGGAACTCAACAAGTCGGCATATTGGTCGAAGATATACCGGAAATTCGTACTATCCAGTCGAACGATCTAGCGGCATCCTCGGTTCGTACCGCCGCCGAGAAACTCCCCTTGCTCTCTGAGCACTCTAAAACAGAGAAAAAACCGAGCGCCATATTGGAAATGCCACGACTGTTGGCATCCATAGAGGAAACGGGGCACTGACCAGAGTCCTTAACGTCATATCGGGGAACGATTGCGCCGACGAAGGTACGCGCTATCTTGATCAGTGAGCAGGAGGAAAATCATGAGGAAGGTTAGGAAGACATGGAAATGGTCGCCTCAGTCATGGTTTAAAAACCTGAAAGCTCTGCACAAGATCCTTATAGGGTTTTCCGTCATCATTGTCGGCACGATGGCAATCGGCCTGATCGGTTTGATGGGCCTCAGCCAGTTGAAGGGTCAGCTGAGTTCCATTTATGACGAATCAACAGTGGGGATTTCACACGTCGCGGTGAGCAGCACCAACCTTAGTCTCTATCACAATGCATTATTGAGCGTTTCGTACCAAAGACAAAAGAGTGATTTCGATGAGGCCATCATTCCCCTTGCCGAATTGAAGAGGCGCACCCTGATGCCGCTGGAGACATATCGACCGTCCGCCACTCATGAGACGGTGGACGGCCGTCGCGACGGACAAGAGCTGGACGTCCTCATTTTTACGTTGAGAGAATACTTCGCGTCGGCTGAAAGCACAGTGGGAGCGTTGAACGATAGCTTCGACCCTTCCCTGACGGATGAGCAAAGGCAGGCGATGAGGGAACTGGCCACCACAGTGCTGTCAACTGAAGTGGCCTTGTGGCACGGCCGATCGATATGGCGATTCCAATGGGTGGCACAACTCATTCGAGACTTGGCAAGCGAATTAAATGATACTGGGCAAAACATGGCCATACACCTCACCAAGATCATGCTCGGTGGAGCAATTGCCGCGCTCCTTCTGGCACTCGCCATCGGGTATTTCCTCGCACGCAGCATTGTACGGGACATCATCCATGTAGCCGACGTCGCAACACAGGCTGCCGGAGGCAGTCTACAGGCCCGCGCAAAATTGGAGAGCGACGATGAAGTCGGTCATATGGCCAAGGCGTTCAATATCATGCTGGATCGAATCACCACTCTGGTCTCGACGGAAGAAGAGCGGGACAAGATGCAAAAACAACTCGTGCAGTTCCTTGTGTTGGTATCCGATGTCGGGAAAGGCGATTTGACCAAGCGCGGTGAAGTGACAGCTGATATGTTTGGAAATCTGGCGGACGGATTCAATCTCATGATTCAGCGCTTTTCACAGTTGATGAAACAAGTGCGCCAAGCAGCAGAACGTGTCAATGCCTCGGCGGGCAAGCTGAGAGATAATGCTGGACAGATGGCTGGAACCGCCAGACACCAAGCTGACGAATCGATCAAGGCGCTAGGCGCCGTCGAACAGCTGGCCTCCGCCATGCGCCAAGTCACGGATACTGCGGGAGCATCGTCCGAAGCAGCCCGTCAAGTTTTGAAATCCACAGAAGACGGCCGGCGCGCGGTGCAAGAAACGGTTCAAGATATGCAACGCATTCAATTGGCGGTCCAACGTATGTCGAAACAAATCAAGGCGCTCGGCGACCGTTCATTGGAAATTTCACAAATCGTATCGACCATTCGGGATATTGCCAATCAAACCAATCTTTTGGCCCTCAACGCTGCGATTGAGGCCGCCGGTGCAGGCGAGGCCGGAGCACGCTTCGCCGTGGTCGCCGATCAAGTACGGAAACTCGCGGAGAGCTCCACACAGGCGACACGCGAGATTTCGGACCTCGTGAAAGTTATCCAGAGCGAAACGCAACACGCTGTCGTTGCCATGGAACATGAAACTCAGGCCGTCGAGGACGGGTCGGCTTCTGCCATGCGTACGGGGGATGTGTTCAAAGAAATTTCGACGATTGCTCAGCGATCTGCGGAACTTGCCCAAAGCATTGCAGCGGCGGCAGCTGACCAAACGGTTTCCACCGATCAGGTCGGACGTTCGATCAAAGACTTTACCGGAGGTGCCGTAGCGACGCAAAAAGCCACAGATTCGGCGCGTGCAACGGTAGAAGACATGGTGACATTGGCGGAAGGTCTGACGACTTCGGTGTCACAATTTAAGCTGGCCTAAGAATCCCCCTCATCCACTGAGCGAGAAGCCTTCCGGTGTAAAGAGGGACCGATGAGCTCGGAATTCGACAGGCAGAATCTCATCAGTATTTTTGTCCTTGAAGCTTCGGATGGGTTGGACGCCCTGACCAAGGCGCTGCATCCTCCCGACGGTGCTGTACCCACTCCTCAAGAACTTGCCGACCAGTACATTGTGGCACACCGTATTTGCGGGGCGGCTGCCCTGTATGGCTACAGCGGCATCGCTCAACTTGCCGAATACTTGGAGATGCTACTTGAGCAAGCGGCGCCAATACCTACAGCTGGGTGGGGCCGAACGATAGATGCGATGCGGAACATTACGCAAAGCCTTCGGATAATCGTTCAAACCATCGGACAAGGGGAAGCTGAGGATCCAAGGATCGTAGAACGCTGTTGGGCATTGATAAAGCAGGGGGAAGGAAGAGCGGATGACACGGAAGCCTCCATATGCCCCGTGCCAACAATCACTGAAGACTACCTGTTCCCCGGACTCGATGAAGAAATCTTATCCTACTTCATCCCTGAAGCCGAGGAGTACCTTGGCACCATTGACGAATTGATTCGTATCCTTAGAGACAAACGGGATGATGCAGACTCGATCTACCGGCTCTTTCGCGCGGCACATACTCTGAAGGGCTCGGCGTACACCGTAGGCCATCGACTCATTGGAGACATCGCCCGCCCGATGGAAGATTGCATGGTCGCGGTTCATGAACAACGCCTTCCTCTCAGCAATGACCTTCTTGACATGCTTGCACAGGCTGCTGAATTGATTCGGTCCCTACTCAGTCATAAACAGGCAAATGCGCAGCAACTCCAGCGCGATATACCACTTCTTCTCAATCGCCTCGCCAGGATAGCGGAAGGTGCAGCCGCCTCAACTGCAGCGGAAGTTCTATCGCACCGCACCGATAAGGATGGCTTGGATTCCGTCCACCGTGAGCCTGTTGTTCGTGTAGAAGTGTCCCCCCCGGACTTATCGGATAGATACTTGATTCCGGATTTGGACCCGGAAGTGCTCTCCTACTTTATTCCTGAGGCGCAGGAGTATCTGGAGCTGGTGGAATCCAGTCTCCTACGATTGGACAAAGACCCGCAAAACAAGGAATTGATCAATCAGCTGTTTAGAAGCGCGCATACCTTGAAGGGTTCCGCCTACACCGTTGGATTTCAATCGATCGGCGACCTCGTCCATCATGTCGAAGACTTCATGGGGGCGGTTCGAGACGGTAGCCTCAGTGTGTTACCTGGGCATACGGATCTGATGCTTCGCGCCATTGATGTTGTACGACTGCTCATGCGAAGAGACCTCAACAAGGTGGGCCACACGAGGCAACGATTCGATACGGCACGCACCCAATTGAGACAATTGGACCAGAGTGCCGCAGGCAAGACACCGCCGACACATCAACCCGATGACACTTCCGGCTCAGAGACCGCAGGGCACTCCGAACATGACGAGCATCGTGGACCAGACGATAAAGTTCCGAACGACAAATCGCGAGAGGAACGAGAGGTCATCCGAGTCAATTCTGCGCGGCTCGAACGACTGATGAACTTGGTGGGAGAACTCGTCATTGGACGCGGCAGAATGGAACAACGGCTGCGAGGCTTGAAGCAACTGTCACAGCAAGTGTTGGTATTCAAGAGTCGCTTGGTCGATTCCGTCCAATCTTTTGCAGACAAGCACACCTTCAGCTATCAGGACACATCGAGTAGTTCGGCCACGCCGGCGAGTCACGGACTTCCCGTATTCGGCGATTTTGGCAGCCTCGAGCTGGATAAATACGACGATTTCAATATTTTGGCTCGGCGCATAGGAGAAATCACCGCCGATATCAGTGAGTCGATGGTACAGCTGGACGGATCTATCCAAAGAGCCGTCGACGAGATGGGTCACCTGCAACACTTGACGCTGTTGATGCGCGACGAAATCGCCCGTGCCCGCATGGTTCCGATCGGGACACCATTCACGAGGTTTCGCCGAGCGGTCAGAGAAATCGCCCGAGCCTCGAACAAGGAAGTGTCTGTGATCACATCGGGCGAGCAGACGGAAGTTGATACCGGAGTAGTGGAACGATTGGTGGATCCTTTGGTGCATTTAGTCAGGAACGCTGTCTATCACGGTATTGAGCCGGCGGCCGACCGAACCGCAAAGGGTAAGCCTGCCGTCGGAACTGTCTATCTCCACGCGGCTCATCGGGGAAATTCTATCATCATCGAGGTGGAAGATGATGGAGCAGGGTTGGATTTGGAGAAGATACGCAATAAAGCAGGCAAGATCGGACTTGCGCCATCATACCAGATACAGGCGATGTCGGATGCGGATCTCCGTCAGTTGATTTTCATGCCTGGGTTTTCAACAGCGGAACAGATCGGGGATCAAGCAGGTCGAGGCGTAGGACTGGACGTCGTAAAGCGGGTCATTGAAGGCATGAACGGGCATATCGACGTGGAATCTGAGCCAGGCATCGGAACTAAATTTACCTTGAATTTCCCTCTTACCCTCCTCATCGCGACCGCGTTGCTGGTGAGAGTCGGTTTCGAGAAATACGCGATTCCATTGCTGAACATTCAGGAAGTCACGATACCGACACTATCCTCAGTGCGAGAGGAAGATGGTCGTAAGTTCTTACAGGTCGGCGAGCAAGTGATTGAATTACAATCTCTCCATCACGTCCTTCGCCGAGAACCAGGAAGCGTCGACTGGACCATACCGGTCGTGATCGTCCGGACAGCGGGAGGGCCGATTGCGTTAGCGGTCGACGAACTGTTGGGCCGTCAAGAAATCGTCATTAAGCCACTCGGATCACTGAAACCGTTGGAGCATTCGTTTTTTGGAGGGGCGACCATTGACCCTGAGGGACGAGTAGTTCTTGTTATCGATCCAATCCGTATGACATCGAGGGGAACGAAGGATTCGATGGCTGCACGTCCCGTCTTATCAAAAATCCTGCCATTTCAGGAACGGCCCATGCCGCAAGCAAAAGTGTTATCGAGCAAACCGCAAGCGGCGCGCCTGCTCTTGATTGACGATTCGTTAAGCATTCGGAAATTCGTCGGAAGAATGTTGGAGTCGGCCGGATATCCGTTCGATACGGCCGTTGATGGTGAAGATGGTCTCCGAAAAGCCTCAACGACCGATTATCGGATGATTCTCACCGATCTCGAAATGCCGAAGCTCAACGGATTCGAAGTTTTACAAGCTCTCAGGAGTCGCCCTGAAACCCGTCAAACGCCGGTGGTCGTCATGACGACGAGGGCGCGAGACAAGCATCGCCAGATGGCGATGAGCCTTGGTGCCAATTCTTACATTCCAAAACCGGTAGAAGAACGGATGTTGCTGCAAGAGGTTGAACGGTGGCTAGGAAAGGCTCCGGCGCTGCGCAAGTAACCTTGCGGAAATACTCGTATCAATTGACGAAATGCGATTTGTTGCAGAGAATGGGCCAGAAGACCTTGGCATGGACATCAGGAAACCGGTGAGGGAAACTCCGTCGCCAGCTTCTCCATCACGATTTGTCATCGTGACATTAAGCGGACAGTACCTGGCAGTGAATGCCGAATCGATACGTGGGCTATTGACCCTCGAAGAGACCGGAAACATTGAACACCCGACGGCTCACGGCATGGTATATGGTGCCATCCATCTGGCCGATCGATTGAACATACCGAATGATCAGGGTTCGGCAAACACGCGTGTTCTATTGCTTTCTGAAGGAGAAGCGCGTGGGAGCATTCGAGTCACCACGGTGCAGGGATTTCTTGAAATCCCACTGACTCAAATCCTGCCACTTCCCATGCAGTTCCGCGGACCGGAGCGATATTGGTACCAGGGCATGATCCTATTCGCGAAAAGCATTGCGTTAGTGCTGAATACAACGTGGATTCTCAATGAGCACGTGTCGGCTTAGAGGACGGTGCGGAGCCATGGTTGGGGCTCCCAAAGATCACGGTAACCGATATGCTGAGGACCGGTCAAAAGCATCAGGCGGAAGCGGCGCGACAATCTTGGCGGTTGTTGGTGTTTTCAGTGGGAGGGAGGCGCCTGGCCGTGAAGACATTGGAAGTAGCGGGTATTTCACAGTGGGATGAATCTATCCCGGTCCCTGGTCGAACTCCTTTTATCACGGCGGTCGTTCGCCAGGGGCAGATCGTGCTACCGGTATTCGATCTGGCCGCATCGCTTCGTCTTACTGTGCAAGGGAGTAATCCCTTGTGTTTGAGGGTGAAACATCCTCTTGGAGAAATGGCGATGTGCATCGATGAAGAAATTCCGATTCTGCATACTGTGGATCCTGCTGCGATTCAGACATACCAAGACAAGGATATGCCGGCAGAAGGTAGTTATACCAACGGCCTGGACGAGATCCCGATTCTCTCGATATCACGGCTTGGGTCGACTATGTGACAATTCCCCGCTGTGCCGGAATGGACGAAAGGTGCATGCATGCCGAAGATCTTAATAGCCGATGACAGTATCGCAGTTCGTAAAGTTGCGGAGCGGCTGTTGACCGAGGCCGGCCTCAGCGTCTCTCTCGCGGCAAACGGAGAAGAGGCGCTGACCTATCTCAAGAAAGAATGCCCTGATGTTGTCGTATCAGATGTCATCATGCCGGACAAGAGTGGGTATGAAGTCTGTGCATTTATCCGAGGAAACGCGGCTCTGGCAGCGACGCCCGTGTTGCTCATCTCCGGAATCGTGAACGATGAAGTGACTAGACAGGCCGACTCCTGTCGAGCAGATGGGGTATTGAAAAAGCCATTTCAGGGTACGTCCCTAAAAGACCGAGTCCTCGAGTTGATCGCAAAACGGCAGGAACCGGCACCGGCCGTTGCCGATGGGCCTACTGCCGCCCCTGCGGCGGCTCCCGCTGAGAAAACGATAAAGATGTCGGACCAACCTCCCCTGAGTCTGAGCCAGGAGGCCGGAAAACTCAAGGAGGTTGAAGAGCAATTACGGGAAAATCGAGTTCGCTGTGAAGAGTTGAGTAAACGGCTGTCTGAGTCCACAGAACAGCTCGCCAGAGCCAAGGAAAGTGAAGCGCAGTTGGCGGCACAGTGCAAACGCGCCGACGATCTTCAGGCAACACTTACCAGGGTAGAGCAAGACATATCAAGGATCCCTGAGCTGGAATCAGCATTGAAGGCAAAACAGGATGCGGTCGATGCATTCACACAGGAAGCCGAAAACTGGCAAAAAACTTCCGGTCGAATTGCCGAATTGGAATCCGCTCTGCACGCTGAACGGGCGGCGGCCGAGCAACTCGTACAACAACTGGCGGAGTTGGAGCAGAGGTTGATCAGGGCAAAAGACATAGAAGCAAAACTCGCGAACGCAGAACGAGAGGGAGTCGAATTTCACCAAAGAATTCAGGACCTCGAAGCCGAACTTTTGACGGAACGACGGAAAGGTGAAGAAACAATGGGACAACTTCACGAATTGGAGAGAGTCGCGACGAAAGTTCAAGAAATGGAAGGTCTCCTGACGGCGGAACGAGATCGCAACGGAATACTCAGTCAACGGGTCGTGGAAGCCGAACAAGCCGCCGAGAACGCCACAAAACGACTTGAGGACATGGCGCGCAAGTTAAGTGAGATTGCAGGATTGGCCTCCCAACTTGGAAATGGGAGGAGCTAGTCAGCTGAGCACCTCCATGTTCCCCCTGAAGGGCCGACGTCATGTCCGTTGAAACCGAAGATGCGTTCCAGAAAGAACTCGTTGAACTGTTCGCTCAAGAGGCGCAGGAATGGCTCCAACAAATTCATGTGGCACTCGATGAACTGCAGCAAGCTCCCCCTTTCGAACGCCATTGCGCCTTGGCTCAGACCATCAAGGTCGGCATTTCGAACCTCGGCGGGTCCGCAGCCACGCTCAACCTGAGTGATGTCGAACGAGCCAGTTTCGCAGCTCTTCCCTTCGTTGAGGCCGTTCAAGACCCTTCCGCGCGAATTTCCGCCGATGACTTCATCGCGCTCTGCAAACAGCTAGGGCACGTTCATGGAGCTCTGACCAAAGCGACGGGTGTGGCATTTGAGGAAGAACAAGCACCGGCTTCCGACGATGGCCCACCGGCAATGATTTCAACGAACGATTTTTTGGTGTTACTCCGTGGACTTCAAGATCAGCGCACGCCATCCGACACATTCCATCGCAATCTGGTTCAGACGATTGTGGCCCAGACGGAGGGATTAATAGGACGTGGAGCGGAACAATGCAATGTGGCTTCCATCCAAGAATTTCTCGACCGATCAGCCGAAGGAGATCACGGCTTTCTCCAAATCGTTCGGCAAGAATTTCCCGATCTGACGGCTGTCCTCCAGACTCTCAAGAGTGGTGACGGCGTCCCCTCTTCACCGTCATCCGGTTCGCAAAATGTCGTTGAACGTGTCGCGCAGCTATGGTCTGCCGCTCAACAGGTCAATGCTTCCCATGCGATGGTGTTTTTTATGGGATTGCATAGCTTTCTCACGATCGTGATGCAGCGCCGTGCGGTGGTGAGTGCCAAGAACTATGATGCGATCCAATCACGTCTGGTCCAAAGCGTGAAGCAAATTGAGGACTGGGCGGAAAGCGGGCGGAAAGAACGCATGGTGATACAATCCGTATTGCCTCATTGAATGAACCCCATATCGACGCTCCTCGCTGACTGGGATGTCGAAATGAAGAAGGGCAGCGCTCCTTGTCGATGCGGTACAAGATCATAGTCAGATCCAGGGTTCAACTACGAGTCTCATTGGACTGTGTCTTGGCGCATTTGGAATGCGCCGCGTCCAACGTTACCCCGTCGGTGCACGACCATAACGGCGCATGGGTGATGGCTTGACCAACTGGTATCACGAAGCGGAACACGCGTTAGGCGAGTTAGCGACTTCCGTTCAAGAACATCGTGCCATCCCCCTTGAACGACTTGAGGCACTTGCGGGGGACGTCGTGTCATCTCTGAAGCACAACGATGAACTCGTGGTGCAAGCGCTGGCTGGGCCGTCCGGGTCACCACTCATCACCAATTTGATCAATGTGGCCATACTTGGAACCAAGGTAGGAATCGGTCTCGGGTACTATGGGCAAGAACTGCACCGGTTGGCACTGGCTGGATTTGTTCATGATATTGGACTATTTGCCGTGCCGAAATCCTTGATCGCCAAGACCGGCCGTTTGACCCAAGAAGAACGCGGATTCATCGAACGGCACCCTGAGCTTGGATATCAGGTGGTCGAGAAGTGCGGGCCAGCGTATCACTGGTTGGCACAATTGACGCGTCAGGCCCACGAACGCTTTAATGGGCAGGGATACCCCAATCGGCTCACAGGAAGAGAGATCAGTGAAATGGCCTTGATCTTGGGAGTGGTTGACGTATTCGATGCCTTGGTGAGCGAGCGCCCTTATCGCCGTCGCTTGCTTCCACACGAAGCGGTCAAGGAACTTTTGGTGGCTGAACGAAGGACCTTTCCTCGAGAAATCCTAAAAGCACTCGTCGAGCAACTTTCGGTTTATCCTCTTGGGACTACGGTGCGACTGACGACCGGAGAAGTAGGAACAGTGGCCAAAGTGAATAGCTGCTATCCTCTTCGCCCCGTCGTGCGGATGGACGATCGGCAAGAATATGAGGGGAGCGGTTCTTGTGAAATTGATTTGAGCCGCATGCCATTAGTATCGATCGCGGAGATCTTACATCCTCCCGCGGTCGGACGTATCACCTTTTCGGACGTTTCCACCCCACCACCAATGGCCGGTGTGCCGACTTCCGTTTTTAATTCCTTCACCTCGTTGCTCGAAAGTCTTGACGCGGTTGCGTTGACCCTGCAACGCGTGGTGGACTCCAAGAGGACTACGTTGAAGCCGACCGATCTTGATGCCGATACCGGTGCGTACCATGACGGAGATTGATCGGCTGTTTACCACCTACATGCTCGACGCAAGGCGTACTCGTCACCGCATAACTGAAATGCGGAACACAGGCTCACATGAGCCATACCGAGCGCGCCAGAATCCTGTCGCCGAAGAGATGCGATACCGCATAGTCGATTCCTATGAGACGGAGACCTGACTATTCTCCATCATTCCACCACTGAATCCTCGCAGCAACATCGATCGTTTCTCATCGGACAGCGTGGCATTACTAGCCGTCCGTTCTTCACTGCCGCTAGGGTCCAGTATGACTAAGTTATCGGCTCTATCTCATGGTCCAGGATGTACTCCTTCTTACGCGAGCACACGTGAACGACTATCTCATACTGCTGTATGTTGCGATGGACGTCCTTACGATCGGCATCGTGTCATTGATTCACCTGGATATTCACAATATCCATACCGCTCTTGTGAAAGAACAAGCCGGCAATCTGCCGTCTATTAGAATCAAATTAATGAGCCCATCCATTCATTCAACTCTTTGCTGTAGAAATTTGGATGGTTATAATGGCATTCTTGATCTCCGAGTGTAGTGACGATTGCCAAGGGAATCACGTGCCGAAGCTCATCAACGTTCATCATCCACAGCACACGGTGCAGCTGGCCCAGGAGTACGTAAAAACGTATATCCTCTTGCCATCAGGCCTTCTAGGACTCATCTGTGTGATCGGGGCGGTTGGAGGTCTGGGATACCAATGGCTCTCGACCGACAGCTATACTTGGGATACCTTTTTTCAGAGTTCTGGACTGTTCATGTCTGGCGTAGGCTTGGGAGCGGCGCAGACGCTCTATCAACGGTATCTTTTGCGGGAGTTCCCGGAAGTTCTGGCGGCTCGTATGAAAGAAGGGCTGAGTCGGCAGAGGGGAAATCTTAAGAAAAGGTCGGACGCGACGACCATCGAGCATCCCGGACGTCAGTTCGTTCCGATCGCGTATTTGCTGGGCGTAATGATCTTGATCGGAGAAACCATTGCGGCCTCTGCCTACGGCCATGTGAGCATGATTCCCGCTCTTTTGATGCCCTGGGCCGGATTCTATTGGGCGCGGCTGTTCTTGTGGCGGAGAGTGATCAAGGTAGAAAAGCCGAGCGGGTGAAGCTCAGTTCTTTTTAGTACGTGCCGTCTTTGATCGAGAAGCCCGATTCGCCCCCTTTTTTAACTGTGTTTCAAGAGCTGCGACTCGCTGATCTAAATTGCGGACCAGTTCTTTCATTTCAGGAAGCTGGAAAATACTTCCTTGAATCCTCAGCGCTTTGTCACGCGGCATTGCCGGAATACCGCCAACCACTTGATTCGATCCAATACTCCGATTTACTCCGGCTTTGGCTGCAATCATGACCTGATCGCCGATGGTGAGATGATCGGCAAGTCCTGCCTGGCCGCCGATCATCACATGATGACCGATGGTCGTGCTGCCGGCAATGCCAACCTGCGCCACAACGATGCAGTGCTCTCCCACTGTGACATTGTGGGCAATCTGAACGAGGTTATCGACTTTGGTGCCCTGCTTTATCAAAGTCCGGCCGAACGTTGCGCGGTCGACCGTCACATTGGCTCCTAGTTCAACGTCGTCTTCGATGACAACGCCGCCGAGTTGAGGGATCTTATGATGTCGGCCTTGATGCTGCACGTATCCGAACCCGTCGGCTCCGATCACGGTTCCGCTGTGCACAATCACTCGCGCACCAAGTGAACAGCTCTCGCGGACGACGACATTGGGGTACAGAATGCAATCGTCCCCGATCGTTGAATCAGATCCTACAAAGAC
>NZ_JBLYIG010000166.1:0-4109 GCF_049222245.1 Nitrospira sp. BLG_2
GTCGGCGACGGGGTCGCTTGCCTTCAGCGGGCCTTCGGTCCATTCTATCGACCGGCTACAGGAGTGGCATGAGATTCTAGACGATCGGGAAGTGGTGAGCCGGCTGGGACTCGAACCCAGGGCCCTCGCCTTAAAAGGGCGTCGTCAGCATCCTGAGATTAATTGCTACTGAGTGGGACAGAGAAGGACAAGCCCCGCGTCTGACAAGGTTTATGGCAGTTTTCAATGAGGCTGGAGTGAGATTTAAGACAGACTGAGAATCAGGAGAAAAACCGGGAGTAAACCGGGAGTAAGACCGGGACCTGCCTAGGCCCCGGGGGGTACCGCCCCGGCAGCCCCCCCGCCTACCCCCTCGCGCATTCGGCATAGTGCAGGAATACAAGTTCTACCCGCTAGACTCCACGGCCCGTTCTTTCTTCCGCCGATACTTACGAGCTTGCTTACACGCCTCGCCGCATGTGGTAGCTTGCGGCCGTCGATGAGTAATGTCCTTTTTGCATTCCGTGCACCATCGCTGCTTACGCCACGCTCGGAGCATCTTGAGGAACAGCGCACCGAATAGGGTATCTACCTGCCAGTAAAAGTTGGGCCGCTCTGGATCTGAGCTCGGATCGCACTGCAACTTAAGGCTGGGATTAAGGTAGGTTTCCATCAGGTCATGGAGCGCTTCCCATCCGCGGCGAATAAACTCAGGCGCTCTTCGTGGGAATGGGCTCTCTGATAGTCCGATGCTAACCCCGAGAATTCGATCTTCGCGCAGTGTGGGCCCACCATCGTCACCTTCTACTAGAACCGGTCCCTTCTCAAGGATCTGATGCATAGCGACCGCCCTGGAACTGGGTTGCTTCTGTTGGAGGGCCAAATAGAGCGCTGTTGCGGCATGTGCGACACGCGCGGCCTCCCGGATTAATTCAACTGGCTCCCCATACGGGGACGATCCACTTATGCCGCCGCAGACACGATGATAGAGCGACATATCGGATTGCCGGGCTAGCTTCTTCTCGATATTTGCATCCTGCCAATTCGTGCAGACTGTTCCCACTAGGCCCCATTTTGAACACCATCGGACCAGATGATCGGTGTCTGCACCACGAAGCAGTGCCAAATGAGGAAGCCCACAGCTAGCTTCATCGCTCCCCTTCCCAAGGGGATAAATATGCCGGAAGTCTGCCCCCTTCTTGAACCCAATCATCTGCACAGAATCTCCCTTAGATTCCCATAACTGATACGTCAGTTGGTTCATTGAATCGTACTTTCTCACCAGGCAAGTGTCCTTGAGCGTGAAGAGATGGCAAGGCGCGACTTCCTGCATCGATACAACAGGAAGAGTACCGAGAGGAAACGATGGACGCGGAATTGACACGGTTTACCCTGTTTATACGTTGATCAGAACCAATACGCTAGAATCTCACTCAAGTCAACAAGGAGAGGGCCATTGATGGATGCCACGAAGAAGGACGTTGTGGAGCTTCTCACCCTCCGTGAGGCCGAGGCCATGACCAAGCGCAAGGTGTCCACATGGCGAAAGGACATTCGGCTGCGCCGAGTTCCGTACGTACGCTTAGGCCGGCAGATTCGGCTCACGCGAGCCTTTGTGGAAAAACTGATCCGTGACGGGATGCGCGAGTCGATCACGCTGGAGGAGTCGGCCCGATGAGCACGAATTCAAGAATCGATTGGTTCTTGGGGCACCTCAACAGGGTACGCTCGAACGGCACAGACAAGTGGATGTGCCAGTGCCCAGCACATGAAGACCGTACCCCGAGCCTGAGCGTTCGGCTAGGAGAAGACGGACGGATTTTGCTGAATTGCTTCGGCGCTTGTCCACCTCAAGCCGTGGTGGGAGCGCTGGGCTTGAGCCTCGCAGACTTGTTCCCTGATTCGGAGCCCGATCCATGGGCTATGCGAGAAGCACAGCAACGACGGGAGCGGAGGGAGCGCCTTGATCGAACGGACGGCTTTTGTAGCGACGCAGTCAGAGAGGCGCGTGGCCTAATCAGCTCCGCTCGCGGCATTGACATCAGCAATTGGTCTGCTACTCAACTTGATGAGGCTTTGAGCGAGCTGGCGGCAGCACATGCCATTCTCGAAGCGGCAGGAGAACGCTACGATGACCCTAGCGTTTGATGAAGCCCGCCAACGCCTTCGGACCGTGGTCCTGAAGGCCCAACTTGGTGCCGCCACCCTTGAGCAAGAGTTGGAGCCCGTCGATCTTCGGCCCCCTGAACAGGAAGTCTTCAGCCGGCCGTTGATCGAAGAATGGCCCGCTCTCGATCCCGTCGCGCTCTACGGGGTATTCGGGGACATTGTAAGGACGATTCGTCCTCATACCGAAGCGGATGACGCCGCCATCCTGCTCCAAGCCCTCGTGGCATTCGGGAATGCGCTTAACCGTGGTCCTCATTTCCGGGCCGAGGCGGATTATCACGCCATGAACCTCTATGTGACGCTGGTAGGCGAGACCGCTAAGGGGCGAAAGGGGACTTCCTGGGGGCAGGTCCGGCGGTTGTTCCAAGCGGTCGATCCAGACTGGGCAGCGGATCGAATTATGTCCGGGCTGTCCTCTGGCGAGGGACTCATCTGGCAAGTGCGTGACGCCATCACGAAGACCGAACCGATCAAGGACAACGGTCGCTATACCGGGGAGGTGCAGACCGCGATCGTAGACCAGGGCATCACCGATAAGCGGATTCTGGTGCTGGAGCCCGAATTTGCGAACGTGTTGGCCGTCATGCGGCGGGATGGGAACACCCTCAGTGCGGTTCTACGCCAGGCGTGGGATAGCGGCGACCTCCGGGCCATGACGAAGAATGCCTCCGCCAAAGCGACCGGTGCTCATGTGTCGATTATCGCGCACATCACAAAGGATGAACTGCTTCGCCTGATGGAGACGACCGAGGCCGCGAATGGCTTCGCCAATCGCTTCCTGTGGGTTTGTTCAAGACGATCTAAATGTCTCCCGGAGGGGGGAACCCTCAAAGACGAGGACTTATCCCCGCTTATTAGCCGGCTCACTCAGGCCCTCCACTTTGCGCGAGGAACTGGAGAGGTCAAACGGAACGAGCCGGCCCGTACTCTTTGGCATGAAGTCTACCCGGCGCTTAGTGCCGGCGCTCCTGGCCTGTTGGGAGCCGTTACTTCACGGGCCGAGGCGATCACGATGCGGCTCGCCTGTCTCTTTGCCCTGGGAGATATGTCGTATGTCGTAACCCCTGCTCATCTGACCGCCGCCCTGGCCGTCTGGGAGTATTGCGAAGCCTCGGCCCGCTACATCTTTGGGCAACGGCTCGGCGACCCCGTGGCAGATGAACTCCTTCGCGCCCTTCGGCAAGCCCCTACCGGCCTGACCCGGACGGAGATCCGCGATTGGTTTGGGCGGAATCGGAAGTCTCACGAGATCGACCGAGGTCTAGGGTTGCTCGCCAACCAGAACTTGGCCCGTCCGGTCATTGAGCAGACCGGAACTCGTCCGGTTGAACGTTGGCTGGCCATTACAGAGGCTACGACATTAACGACATATACGACATATCCCCCTAGCGAGCAGGAGATAGGTCGTTAATGTCGTATATGTCGTAAGGCGGACACCAAAGGAGGTCATCACGTTGGGACGATACCTAGACATGGTCAGGCGCAGGGACCAGCCCCGCCAAGAGGATGATGCCTCAGACCTTTTGCCCATCAATGAAGGCTCCCCTAACTGGCTGGCCGAATGGCGGGAGCTGGCCTCCCAGACTGCGGGCCTTCTGCCGGATGACCCCCGGCTCAGCCCTGTCCTTGAGGGGCTTAGCCGCTGCGACGAAGCCTTCCTCGCGAACGACTACCCCGGGTTTCTCCGGGCCAAGGCCGCGGTGCTCTGTCTCATGAAGGAGGTGCCCCATGAGTAAGGCCGGCTCCACCAAGCCCAAGGGCCTGCCGGTCTTGTTCCAGTCGCCCACCTTGAGCGAAAGGATGGCGTAATGCCCGACGACACCCCATCGGTTCCGGCTCTTGGCAGCCGACAAAAACGGGGCTCGCGTAAGTATCCCCGGACGGGCAATCAAACGGGGATCAAGGGGGTGGTCGCGGTCGCGTTGATGCGTGAAGGCCAGTCGATCACGCAAGCCGCCGTC
>NZ_JBLYIG010000167.1:0-2046 GCF_049222245.1 Nitrospira sp. BLG_2
CAAAGCATGATGAGGAGAGGATTGTTGAAATGATCATAGATGAGCAGACATCAATTAACCGCCGAATAAGGCGGGTACACCGGGGAGAGGAGGCCGAGATATGAGGTCCATACCGTTTGAATACAGCAGGGGACAGAGGAGAAGCGGCGTGATGCGGCAATTCCAATGTCTGGCGTTGGCGAGCAGCCTTGCTTTCGCGACGATCGGATTCGCCGCGGAGCGGCACAATCATCAGGGGAACGCGGATCAGACATCGGCACAAAAGGTCATCTATCGTGAAGGAGGATCGGTCCTGCACGACCGCATGATGGATGAGATTAAGCGGCAGCAGGAATTTATCGGGAAGAAAGGCGGGTACAGCGCGGGTGCCAGCAGCCACATGATGCAACAGGGTGTCTTGCTGGTGGCGGAAGATGCGGACAAGGTCGCGGTCGTCAGCGGCCAGCGGTGCCCGGCGAACGCGCCTGTGAAGGAATACCACGTCTCGGCGATCAATATTGAAATCACGCTGAGCCGGTTCCTCGACTATTTCCCAGGCTACATGTATGTGCTGACCGAAAACGTGGAGAAGGCGCGGGCTGAGGAAACAGCCAATAAAGAGGCTCGTGAGAAAGAGAACGATCCCGGTGCCGTCTCGAACGGCTTGCAGGGCGATGTGATTCAGCCGCTCGTCATCCGTGCCAATCAGGGTGACTGCCTCAAGATCACTCTCCACAACCAGATCGCCGACGAGCCGACGAACCTGGTCATCAACGGGTCATCCATGGTGGTGTCATCCACCGGCAAGCCGGCGACCCCGTCGAACCCGGATACCAATGTGGAGACCGGGAAGCAGCAGAGCTTCGAATGGCACATCAAGCCGGATACGCAAGAAGGCGCGCGGTTTTTCCGATCGCATGCCTCGCGCGAGCAGTTCAATGAGGGTTTGATCGGCATGCTCGTCGTGGAGCCGCGCGGTTCTCGATACTTAAGTCCCTTCGACGGTCAGCCGATGGCGAGCGGTTGGGAAGCGATGATCGAAGACCCGAACGGGGCGGATTTCCGCGAGTTCGCGATTTTTTATCACGAGGCCGGCGATGAAGCCTTCCGGCTCTTGAATAAGAAGGGTGAGATGTTGCCGCAGCGCGACCCGCATACCGATTCCTATCGACCCGGCGCACGGCTGCTCAACTATCGCAGCGAACCGCACGGCTCGCGGATCGAACTTCAAGCCCACATGGGCTTCTACGGCGATGAGTCTATGGGCTACGGGTCCTACACGTTCGGCGACCCGGCCACGACCATCCCCCGCTCCTACCTCGGCGACCCGGCCAAGTTCCGCATGGCGGGAGGCTCGGAAATCGTGCATTCGCACCATCTGCACGGAGGCTCCGTCCGCTGGGCGCGCCAGCCGGGGAACAGCAATCTCGACTTCGCAGTCTCCAAAAATGGGCCGGTGAAATTCCCCCCGATCAGCGATCCCTCCGACCGCCTGGACGTACAGTCCATCGGACCAACGGAAGTGTACGATCAGGTGATTGAGGGTGGTTCCGGAGGGTTGCAGGCGTTGGCCGGAGAATTCGTCTTCCATTGCCATATTCCGCAGCATTATGTCACCGGCATGTGGGGCTTCTGGCGGGTGTATAACACATTGCAAGCGCCCGGCTTTCAGACCGATGTGATGAAGCCGCTGGTGGAATTGCCGGACCGCGTCGGCCGGATGAAAGTCGGCACGACGAGTGACAAGCTCGTCGGCGCGACGGTTGATTGGTACGGCGGCAAAACATTCGAGATCACCAAGGATAAAACGGATTGGAAAGCCAATCCAACCAAGGTGTCCGTGAAGGATTGGGTCGAGATGCAGCTGCCGCCGCAAGGCAAACCGGGACACAAGAACACGGAGAAGGAGCAGACCCTGGCCTACGACGCAACGGTCAACGATTGGGCCTGGGATGGGGCGAAGGCGCTGACGGAGCCCGAAACCTCGTATGAGTGGGTGAATTACAAGTCGACGACACCGGCCAAACGACAACAGATCCTCTTTGATCCACGAAGTGGAAAGGTTTC
>NZ_JBLYIG010000168.1:0-10928 GCF_049222245.1 Nitrospira sp. BLG_2
CCGTTTTGAAGCCATGGAGAGGGATTGACAGAACGAAACGCCATGATGTACTGATATCACTTATCATAATCAATGCCGAGGCCACGATGACATAGGCCATCGGTCTGAGGCAAGGGTCCGTTAAATCCAAGCGCATGGCTGCTTTTTTAGGTGACCATGGGCTTTTTTTTCTGCGCTTGTCATGTCAACGAAGACTTTAACGGCACTCAGAAAAATCGGGATGTCCTAGGAACAAAGGATCTTTCTATATGGACGTACTTACCCACCTGGTGGATTACGGAATTATTGGGCTGCTGGTCGTGCTGAGCATATGGGCACTGGCCGTGGCGGTTGAACGGTGGCTCTACTATCGCCGTGTGACGCCTCATCTGTTCGAGAACGTTCAGACGCTGGAAATTGCCTTGACAAAACGGCTGGTTGTCATCGGAACGGTGGCGGCCAATGCACCCTATATTGGACTGTTGGGAACCGTGTTGGGGATTATGCTGACGTTTCATACGATGGGTACCTCTGGAACGATGGCGGTCAGCGCGATTATGGTCGGATTGAGCCTGGCCCTCAAAGCAACCGCTATCGGGCTGCTGGTGGCGATTCCCTGCGTCGTGCTGAACAACATCCTCCGACGACGCGTCTCCGAACTGCTCACGTTATACAAGGTGCAGCATGGAGCGTGAGCTGAATCAGATCAATGTCATTCCTCTGGTGGACGTGATGCTGGTGCTCTTGGTCATTGTCTTGACCACCGCCACGTTCATTTCGACGGGGCAAGTGCCGGTCGAGTTGGCGAAGGCAACGGAAGTCAATGATCATCGGGATGTGCCGTTGATGATTACCCTGACGGCCGACGGTCAACTATTTGTGAATGATAATCCTATCGCGGCGGACGGCCTGGCAACTGTTTTGAACGGGCATTCTCGAGAGTCCGCGGTCATATTGCGGGCTGATCGCGTCACGGTTTTAGAGCGGTTTGTGACAGTGGTTGATGAAGTCAAGGGGCTTGGGTTTCGACAGGTGAGTTTAGAGGTCCTACGATCATGACCACCATCGAATTCAATCGCATCAATACGGGCGCTGGCCACGAACAAACACGAGGTTGGTTGGCATCCGTGATGCTGCATCTCTTGGGTGTTGCCGGCGCGATGTTCATCATGGGGCAAGTCGAGCAACCGGTCCTGCTGGAACCATTTCAGTGGGATATCTCAATGGTGGAGGCTCCATCTCATACTGAACCGACTCAACCTGAATCTATGCCGGTCGAACAAGTGATCCAGCCTCCACCTCCGCCCGTTAAGCCAAAGCCTCGAACCCAAACGGCCACCAAGTCGATAACCAAACAAACCCCGCCACCGACATCCTACGAGGCAATGGTTCCTATTGAAACGACGCAAGTTGTGAAGGATGTGGTTGACGCAATGACGGAGTCTCTCTTTGCAGAATCGTCGGAAACCCAGGTGGTGACTTCGCAGGTTGTCATGACGGAACCGGTAGCCACATTTGAAGCGCCAGCTGTCGAGCAGCGCGTCGTCCAACAGAGACTTGTGCACCATCGTAAAACGGAGGCTGATTACGGTTGGCTGAGCGACATGATCCGAAAACGGATCGAAGAGTTGAAACGCTATCCGCTGCAGGCAAGATCCAATCATTGGGAAGGTAAGGTGGTCGTGCAGGCGGTCATCAAGGCGGACGGCACGGTGGGAGATCTCCGCGTCGCTGAAAGCTCGGGCCACGCGCTGCTGGATGAGGAGGCGTTGGTGGTCATGAGGAAGGCTTCGCCGTTGACGCTCAAACATCAGTTGGAAAAGTCACACATTACCATTCTGGTTCCGATCAGTTATCGTTTGGAAGGGTAACAAGCGGAACAAGAACAGCTCAAGCGAAACACGCATAAAGGAGAATTACGATGAATCGCCAGAGGATCAGGCGCTCAATCATTCGCTCTGTGTCATTCATATCTGTAATCGGAATGCTCTGTCTATTCGGCAATCCAGCAGTGGCCCAGAGCAAGAGTGAGAAAGCTTTCCACGCCGTGGCGGTTGATGCCAAGAGCGTTGAAACGGACGTCAAAAACGTCATCTTCTATTACGAAGAGAAGATCAGTGAAACCGCGTTCGTCCCGCACGAACTTCGTGAACTTCCCGTGAAGCGCGGCACCGCCACGGTCAAAATCAAATTCGATGGCATCAAACAGATCGATCTCAAGCCGTCCGGCAATGGTGCGACGCCGCCTAATGTCACGATTACGCTCAACGACGGCAAGACCGGCGAATTTGTCCTGGCCATCGCAGGCAGTTTCAAAGGCCAATCCGAATTCGGGGAAGTCGAACTACCGGCCGCGGAGCTGAAGAAACTGACCTTCAAGTAGCAGCTACTTCGCGCTGCGCTTGGTATGTGGCGTGCTCGACGAGGGCTCCATTCTGGGTTCGTTCCGAGCCGACTCGGAGGGAGAACATATGCCTTTTCATTTCCCTCCCTATAGTTTCCGGTCTTGTCGCGCCTCCACCCAGGTCCTGAACTCTCAAGATCCCTGTTCTTCGTGGATGGGATTTGATCTTTCTGAATTCAACCGAGAAGACAGGCCATGCGCGAACGAGGGAGAATCATGAACGAGCCGGCTGCCTCGGGCGTGGACGTCCGGTGCCACTGCGGGAAGCTGATAGCGCGTTGGCACGGTCAGAGCCTGGTCATCAAGTGTGCGCGCTGCAGGCGATTCATCCAGATTCACGCGTCCGCCATCGGCGGCATGCCGCCCCGCCAGTTTCACTCTGGCCCGCACCGGTGAGCCTTTGCCGCGCACAGAAATCGCGCAAACACCGGACCGATCACAAATCTCGAATGTGCCGCAGCGCGCGGACGTTCCCTATTCGTTTGGCATCGAAGCGATTCGACCAGCCTGTCGTTTGAAACTGCTGTCGGCATCGCTGATGCCTTGATTTCGCGCATTCATCTCGCTCATAATTGAAACCGCTTCTCATTATCATGGTTATAGCCAGATGATTTCACGGGAAGGCGGGATCATCCTCCGTGGCGAACGAGATTGCGGCAGAACGCTTTGTCATTTTTCGGCAATACTACGACGAGCTCGTCAAGTTTCTGACGGTCAAGCTGCGATCGCGCGACCAGGCTCTCGATGTCGCGCAGGAAACGTTTCTCCGCGTGCTGGCGCAGGGCTCCTCGGTTCCCATCGACCGACCGCGGGCCTTTCTCTATAAGACCGCGATCAATCTCACGGTGGACCTGTTTCGCCGCCGGCAACGCCGCGTCGAACAATCACTCGATACGGACGACATCCAGACTGTCCTGGTCGCCCCGCCGGAACAGGAAACCGTGGTGGCGGCTAAGGAACAAATCCGTCTCCTGTACGAGGCCCTCATGGAGCTTCCGCCTCGCTGCCGCCATGTATTTCTCCTTCACAAATTCAAAGAGCGTTCTCATGCTGAGATCGCCGAGCAGCTCGGTATTTCGATCAGTATGGTTGAAAAGCATATCCTCAAAGCGACGGCCTTCTGTCGCGAACGCTTCAAAGATATCTCGTAGTTAATCAACTTCGTTTTCCTGAGCTACAGTTTTCTATATGAGGGTGAGACCGCTCTTGTTCGTCCCATTCAGTAGAGCTATGATCCATCGCTGCGCATGACACAATCGAACCCAACCACTACACCTCGTTCCTTACGGGAACAGGCTGTCTTTTGGATCGTGCGACTCCATTCGGGTTCAGCCACGAGCGGCGATCGCCGAGAACTCGACGCCTGGTTGATGTCAAATCCGGAGCATAGACGAGAATTCGATGAAGTGTCGCGGATGTGGGCGGTCTTGGACGATACGCAACCCCTATTGTATTCGGAAATCCACAAGGCGGAACACCTATGGGCTGACCATCATGAAAGGAAAGCGACATCTCGATGGTCGCGGTGGAGATGGGGACAGGCTGCGCCCGCCGCGATGGTACTCTTCCTCATCCTTGTGGCAGCCTGGTGGTGGACCGGTCTTCCTGAGACCATGCTGTATGAGACTGCGAAAGGGGCGCAGCGACAAGTGTCCTTGATGGACGGTTCCACTGTTACGTTGAACACGGATACGAGAATGACCGTGGAGTTTTCTCGCGATGAGCGGTTGATCCGCCTGGAGCGCGGTGAGGCCTGGTTCACGGTTTCGCCCGGCCAGCGGCGGCCATTCACCGTGCGCGTCGCCAACGGGACGATCCGCGACATCGGCACACAGTTCGTCGTCAACAAATCCTCCGGTGACGTACGCGTCTTGGTCTGGGAAGGCATCGTCGAAGTCGGAGTCCAGGGGAATCGCGCAGGCATTCCCATGCCTCGACCCGCCGTGCTGCACGCAGGGCAGCAGCTTTCTTACGGCGCAGACGGCGGCATCTCAGACATCAGCGTCTTTGATCGGAATCGCGCCGCGAGTTGGAAAGAAGGCAAGTTGATCTTCCGGTCGCAGCCGCTCAAACAGGTCTTGGAGGAAATCGCACGGTACCGGCCGGAAGACATCAGATTGCTCGATCCGAGCCTGGAAGCGTTTCCGGTAAGCGGTGTCTTCAATATTCAAGAACTTGATCATGCCATGGAGACACTGCAGGCTGCGTTGCCGATTCGCGTGCAGCGAGTCCAAGACAACCTGATCCTCATCGAGTCGGCGCCCCCCTCGTCGAAATCACGAGTGTCGTCCCGTCATTCACCGAAATAAGAAGCACCTCCGCTGGACGAGAGAACGACTCTGTTTCGGATCGTGTGGCGATTTTGACCTCCGGGACGGGGGTGTCACGCGCCACCCAGTCCTTTGTCGCACCATGGTCCACCAAATCCATTCCGTACCAAATAAATAAAAAATCATATGCGACGTGAGGGTGACCGGTCTCGCCGTCGTCCTACCTCTCGTATGCTCCTGTTGGGACTCATGTGTGCCGCCTCGCGCTACCAATGGTGAGGAGTCCCAGGCAAAAGAAAGAATGCGTAGAGCAAAGATAAGAACGACGAACGATGAAGGAGATGAACTCAATGGCCCACGATGATCCTCGCGCTCAAGCTCATGTCCCAGCGGACAATCGGGCGACTGCCGCGCGTGAGCAAACGACGCTCTCCGCCATGGATGAAGAACAGGTCGGTGTGCCCCGGCACCGATTCGCCTGGAATTTCCTGGCAAGTCTATCGGCCTTGGCCTTGGGCATTTATTATCCGGGCGTACCGTCCGATGTTCGGGCGGAGGATTGGAAGCCGACTCCACGCGAGCCGGAACAGGACCTCGATCCGTTCGGAAAGAGAACCGATCAACGGACACGCGGGCGCTCTGACTGGAAAGGGGACCTCGCTCGCAATCAGATGCCGGCCCTTCGAGTGGCGGCGAACGAAGAACCGCAAGGAGGCTCGAAGCAACGGTTCGATATTCCGGCAGGAGATTTGGAGAGCGCGCTCATCGAGTTTTCCAGGCATACCGGTATTCAATCGTTGTACCCGTCCGACGTAGTCGCCGGTCGCCGGACCCAGGGTTTGCAGGGCGACTATACGGCGGAGGAGGCACTCCAAGGCATTTTGGCCGGAACGGGGTTGCAGGCTATATTTTCAAACCCCAGGGCGGTGACGCTCCAGCTCGCGGACAAACAAGGAGCCATCTCGCCGCAGGATCTGTCAGAGGACCAGCTGGAGAAGCAGAAGCCGGTCAAGGTGCCGGAAGTCGTGGTCAAGGATGTCCGGGAACGGCCGACCTGGACCACGCCGGTGGACGGCTACAAGGCCGACCATGCTTCGACGGTCACACGTAGCACCCTGTCCATCGATGAAACACCGACTTCGATCGGAGTGGTTACCCGTGACATTATTCGTGACACATTTTCTCGGACACAAAGCGATGCCTTCGAAGCCGTGAGCGGCATGTCTCGCAGCAACACCAGATTGGGACGGGCTGAAGGCATCAATATCCGAGGGTTCGAAGTCTGTAGCTTTACCGGAGGCTTCAACGGCATGAAGGTCAATGGGCTGCCGACCGATTGCGTGTTCGCGCCGGATTGGGGCATCGTCGAGCGGTATGAAGTCGTGAAAGGTCCAACCTCCATCGTCGGCGGAGCGGCCAATCCCGGCGGCGTCGTCAACCGCATCACCAAGACACCGCAACGTCATAATTTTACGACCACCGAATTTCAAGCAGGTTCCTACGGTCTCTTGAGAGGCATGATCGATGCCAATGGAGTCCTCCCGATCAATGACAATATCCGTGGCCGATTGGTCTTTGCCGTCGAAGACGGGGGTAATTTCGTCGATAATAGTCCGGTCCGGCAATACACCGTCGCTCCGTCCGTCGAATTCAACTTGTTCAAGGGCGCCGGAAAATTACTCGTCCTCGGGACCTATCAAAAGTTCGACGGCGCCAGCTATCCCGGTTGGCCCCTCACGAGCGATGGGAACATGCCCAACGTGCCGCGCACGCGGAACTTCGGCGGCGGCGCCGCGGTGGGAGCCCATACCAACTTTACCGGCTACAACGGCGAGCTCCATTACGATCATCAGTTCATCCACGGCATTAAACTCTCAGCCAAAGGGAAATATTCGCAGTCCAATCTCACCGATAATGTCGTGTATAGCTACACCCCCGGCGGGATTCTCCCGAGCGGGGACTCCTACCTTAACAACGGGCTTCGCCAAAATCGGTTCGATACGTATGCTGGCGAGTTGTTTTTAAGCAAGGACTTCTCGCTGTTCGGGCAGAGGCAGGAAATCCTTGTCGGCGCCGACCATCGCAACATGACGCAGAAGTTCTTGATTGGCTATACCTACTTGCCGGAAGGCGGCACACCTATACTCGATAACGTGTTCAACCCACTGAATGGGATACCCGCGGCGCCCGATTCCTTTTTAGCGAGCATAGCAACCACAAGCCGCCGATCTACCTTGAAACAGACCGGTGTGTTCGCGCAAACGGTCATCCGCCCCTTCGACCGGTTAACCCTCGTGCTGGCCGGACGGCACGACGAGGCGGACTCGACCAACCGCGAGTCATCGACGAGCGCGCAAAGCGGGCGGACGGACTCCCGATGGACCGGCAGAGCTGGCGCGACGTTGAAAGTAACCGACTGGATGAACGTCTATGGCGGCGTCCAACAATCCTTCGCTCCTCAGCCTCTCTTTATCACTCGAAATAATGAAATGTTGAACCCGGAGACCGGTATCAATTATGAAATCGGTGCCAAGCTTCACATGCTCGACGAGCGCCTGCGCATCACCACCGCTCTGTTTCGCACCTATCGCCGTAATGTCGCGACCCCTGATCCGACGGACTTTCGATTTAGCATCGCCGTTGGCGAACAGCGCCATCAGGGTGCGGAATTGGACGTAAACGGGCAACCGATTCCCGGCCTGAACCTGAACGCGGCCTTTACCTATCTGGATGCCGTGATTACGGAAGACAGTACCCCCGGATTCGTCGGCAGTTATCCGACTCGGGTTCCGCGTAACTATGTGGGGCGCGTCTTCGCGACCTATCAGCTCCAGTCCGGTCCCCTGAAGGGGTTGGGATTCGGGGGAGGAGTTTATTACCAAGGCAAGTATGAATTGTTGACACCCAACGCGATCAGTACAGACGCTTATCAACGCGTCGATGCTGTTCTCTTTTACCGTGGAAACGAACGCTACGATGTGACCGTCAACGTCCGCAATTTGCTCAACGCCACATATATCGAGAGCCCAGGCAATCTCAACGCCTATAATAGCTTCGGCGCGCCGATCACCGCCATCGCGTCGCTCCGGGTATTTTTCTGAGGCAGGAACGGGCTCGAGCTGTTTTATCGTTCCGGGTTGACCGAAGGGCGACAGACGCAAGGTGTCCAAGGCACGTATACCCCCATTCGGGCCTTGGGCATCTTGCTGGGCCGGCACCGGCCTGCAGCATCGTGTCCGGCGAGGGGATGGTCACGCTGGAGATCGCGGATCCGCTGAGCGGGAGCAACGGGCAGCCATTCGCTTCTCCCGTTGCCGGAAACATCGCTGGCGATGAAGCGAAGGGAAAAGCAGACATCTCAAAACCCATCAAGGTGCCGGAAGTTGTCGTGAAGCACGTCCGGGAACGGCCGACCTGGACCACGCCGGTGGACGGCTACAAAGTGGACCGCGCCTCGACGGTCACGCGCAGCACCATGTCCATCGACGAGACACCAAACTCGATCGGCGTCGTCACGCGCGATGTGATTCGTGACACCTTCTCACGGACACAGACCGACGCCTTCGAGGCGGTCAGCGGAGTATCTCGGAGCAATTCCAGCCAGGGACGCGCGGAAGATTTCGCGATTAGGGGATTTGATGCCAATGATCATTTCAACGGAATGAAGGCTAATGGGCTGCCCGCCGATGGACTGTTTGCGCCGGATTGGGGCATCGTCGAACGGTATGAAGTCGTCAAAGGGCCGGCCTCGATCGTCGGCGGCGCGGCCAATCCCGGCGGCATCATCAACCGCATCACGAAAACACCACAGCGCTCCAACTTCACGACCGTCGAAGCCAATTTCGGTTCGTATGACTTTTATAGAGGCCTCATCGATGCCAACGGCGTCCTGCCGAGGCACGAGTCTATCCGCGGCCGGTTGGTGTTCGCTGTCGAAGAGGGAGGGAACTTTATCGACTTCACACCTGTTCGGCAATATACCGTTGCTCCATCCGTGGAGATCGATTTGTTCAAAGGAGCGGGCAAATTGCTGTTGGTCGGAACATATCAACATTTCGACGGGGCCGGTTATCGGGCTGGCCATTGGCGAGCGATGGAAAAATGCTCGATGTTCCGCGCACGCGCAACTTCGGTGGCGGAGCCCCCAATGGCGCCCGTACCGCCTATACAGGCTACAACGGAGAAATCCATTACGACCACAAGTTTCTTCACGACATTAAATTCTCGGCCAAGGGGAAATACTCACAATCCGATCTCTCCGATAAAGCTATCTATAGCTATACTCCGTTCGGCCAAATACCGGGCGGTATTCCGCCGAGCGGAGAATCCTATGTCAACGCCGGACTTCGACAGACCCGAGTCGATACCTATGCCGGCGAACTCACGCTCAGTAAGGAGTTTGTTTTGCTGGGCCAAAAGCACGAACTATTGGCCGGAGCCGACCATCGCGATATGACGCAGAATTTCTCGCTCCATTACGCCTATTTGCCGGTGGGAGGACCGTTCGTGTTCGACAATGTGTTCAATCCGAGAAACACCTTACATGCTCCGCCTGATTCAGTGTTGATAGCGGCGTCGCCTCCATTCGCCACCAACGTGACCTTGAAACAGACCGGCGCGTTCGGTCAGTTGATTGCCCGCCCTTTCGATCGGCTGACTATCGTGGCAGCCGGTCGACACGACTCCGCTGATTCCACTCATCTGGATAAACCCACCGGTATCCTGAGCGAACAAACCAAATCCGCCTGGACCGGTCGGTTCGGGGCCACCTTCAAAGTGACTCCGTGGATGAATGTCTATGGAGGAATTCAACAGTCATTTCAGCCACAACCGTTCGCGAGCGCACGTGATCGGCAATTGCTGGAGCCGGAAACCGGCATCAATTATGAAATAGGCGCGAAATGGAATTTTTTGGATGAGCGCCTTCGGGTTACCACGGCGCTGTTCCGCACCTATCGGCGCAACGTGTCGACACCGGATCCGAGCGATATCAGGTTTGCGATCGCCGTCGGTGAGCAACGGCACCAAGGGGTGGAGTTCGATATCAATGGTCAGCCGGTCCCTGGCTTGAACCTCAACGCGAATGTGACGTACCTCGATGCCGAGATTACCAAAGATACACAAGAAGGGTTTGTCGGCAGCTATCCGAGTCGTGTTCCACAGGACTATTTCGGGCGCGTGTTTGCAACTTCACCGCTGGTCGTGGAGGCGGAGAGGGGGTGCAGACATGGCCCGACTGAGTTCGTCAAAGTCCAGTAAGGCCGGAGCCGGTCCCTAAAACAATTGGTCCACTACGTCGGTCGTAATTTGTCTGAAGATATAGAATTGTCCCCTCGACGTTCGTCACAGATACAGGAGTTGATTTTTGATCGCGTCGGCGGTGAAGAAGTTGAGGAGTTTCATAATGCGTCGCGCGACGTCGGCATGGGAGGCGCGGCGATTCGCAATGATGATCCCTGCATGGGATGCGTGCCCGTCAATCGCGGCGCGGTGTAGGCGTTCAAAATCGATCCGATTGTGCGTGAGCAACGCACGCTGTCGTTCGGTGGCAAACCGAAGCTGGGCATCGTCGGAAAGTCCAAGATTCGAGGCGTCGCGAGTTGTCAGGACATCAAACCCATGCGGGCGCAACCACTCGCCTAGCAGCACAGAACATCTTCGTCGAGGTAAAGGGAAACAAACAGAGCGTCGGTCATCCCTGCAGTCGGGGATCAATCGCGTGATCCGGAATCCGATGACGAAGAAGATCCTGGTCGATCTCGTCGCGGTGGTCTTGATAATAACTAAGCGCGTCAAAGACTTGCGCCAACGTGAGGTGCGGTAAGTGAATAAGAATTTCCTCCGGCATGGTTCCAAACTTCCACATCTCCGCGATCGCCCGGACTGGAGTCCGGGTACCCGTGATGATGGGGACCCCGCCCAGAATGCTGGGATCACTGATAATTATAGGGATGATCGGTCGCGAGCGTCATAGCGTCGATCTCAGGGACGACACACAGTATCGAATGGTTCGAGGGAAGTCAACGAACGTCGCGAATGGTGGTTGTCAGGGGAGTAAAACGAGCGTAGTCGGCTCGGTGAAGAACTCGTCCTTTGGCATGCCATCAACTTCAAGATAAGACCATCCTTCCCGTCAATAGCGCAGACTGATTTCCGGAAAGTGAACATTTCTTTTCTTCGCCTCGCCATGGTACGGTCCAATCCCGATTTTGGTGACAAGCAGTGAGCGGCGGACCATGACTCTCTCGAACCCAACCGGACCGCGATCCGTGTCT
>NZ_JBLYIG010000169.1:0-2048 GCF_049222245.1 Nitrospira sp. BLG_2
TCTTCATGATCGTGTATTACCGTCTGTCCGGGCTGATCGCGGACTTTGCCTTGGTGTTGAATCTGGTCTGTCTGATGGGCGCACTGTCCGCCTTGACCGCCACGTTGACCTTGCCGGGAATTGCAGGCATCGTCCTGACGATAGGAATGGGCGTCGACTCGAACGTCTTGATCTTCGAAAGGATTCGAGAAGAACTGCGCAGCGGGAAAGCTGTCCGATCCGCCATCGATGCGGGGTACGACAAGGCGTTCCTGACGATCGTCGACTCGCATGTCACCACTCTGATCACCGGGGTCGCGCTATTTCTCTTTGGGACCGGACCGATCAAGGGGTTTGCCGTGACGTTGTGCCTTGGTATTGCCATCAATCTCTTCACGGCGTTGGTCGGGACGAAAGTAGTGTTTGATTTGCTATATCAGAGGAAAAAGGTCGAGGCGCTGAGCATTTAGCCATGAAGCCATCGGTCATGAGCCTTCAGGGAGAAGCCGAAGATCATCAAAGGGGACGCGCATGTTAGAGATTCTGGGAAAGACCAACATTGACTTCATGGGCAAGCGAAAGATCGCATTTCTGATTTCCGGGATGATGGTTGTGCTCGGGCTGATCGCGCTTGTCCAGATTGCACGGGGTGCCGCCAATCTGGGGATCGACTTTGCCGGGGGAACGGCAGTCCAGCTCAAGTTCGAGCAGCCGGTCCGGATCGATGAAGCCCGTAAGGCCTTGGAAACGAGCGGGCTGGTCGATGCGGAATTGCAGGAATTCGGACAGGACAACAAGCTCCTCGTCCGGGTGAAGGCTTCCACGACGATCGAAGAGAAGATAGCGGAACGGGTGATGGGAATCTTTGCCAAAGAGTTTCCGAACAACAAATTCGTGGTCGACTCGACCACCGAGATCGGGCCGACCATCGGCAAGAAACTCCAACAAGATGCGCTCGTGGCCGTCGTCATTTCGTTCGCGGGCATTATCCTGTACATAGCGGCTCGATTCGAGCTCCGATTCGGTGTCGCGGCCGCGTTGGCGACGTTTCATGACGTCCTGGCCGTGATCGGAACCTTCTATATCTTGGACAAGGAAATCACGCTCCTCATCGTCACGGCGCTCTTGACGCTGGCCGGATATTCCTTGACCGACACGGTCGTGGTGTTCGATCGGATCAGAGAGAATCTGAAGTTGCGGCGTCGAGAAAGCGAAGAAGCGACGATCAACGCCGCCATCAATCAGGTGTTGAGCCGCACGATCGTCACCAGTTTGACCGTCGTGCTCGTTCTCATTCCACTGACCCTGGCAGGTGGAGAAGTCCTGCACGATTTCTCACTCACGCTTCTTTGGGGCGTGATTGTCGGCACCTTTTCATCCGTGTTCGTCGCCAGCCCACTTCTGCTTTTGTGGCCCGGTACGCCGGGTCGACTCTTGAAACGCGGCTGAGCGAATGATGGAATGAGGCGTCGTGTCTCGCTCGTCTGTCCCGTGTTCCCGGTGGTGAGCGGTGCATAGAGCCCGCCCTCATCGTCGCTCGACACGCAAACGCGTTCTCGCAGTGAAATACTGTTCCCGTGTCTCGGTGGTGTAGCCATGGCACTCTGGAGCCGGTCTTACAGCCTCCAGCAGAAGATCATCGCGGCGATCGTGATGGTCGGTCTCCTGCCGCTTACCTTCCTGCTTGCCCTCATCTACATAGAAGAGCGGCGGGCTTTGCGAGAGTCGAGAGGGGCTGACTTCAAAGATGTGGCCGTCGAAGCCGCCCGTCGGATCGAACTACACATTACTCAAGGCATAAACGAAGCCCAACAGCTCGCGACAGCCCCCTTCCTTCATACCGCCGTCTCGGAGGCCAACCGAACGTACGAGGGTAAAGACGCCGAAAGTATTTCGGAAATCATCCGGGATTGGCAACGGCGGTGGAGACAGCGCGACAAGCAAAGCGAATTTCCGCTTTTTGTCAATCGGATCGTGACCAACTACCTGATTCGATGGCACGAGATTCGGAAATCGGACTATGTCGGCATTTTGGTCACCGATGGACAGGGGGCTTTGGTCGTCAGTTC
>NZ_JBLYIG010000170.1:0-3417 GCF_049222245.1 Nitrospira sp. BLG_2
TGAAATGGGCAGTCGCCGCGTGACCGCGGCAGTGTGGAAAGTGCTGGTGGGAAGAATCCCGCTCTTTCTCATCGATACGGATGTGCCGGAAAACAGTCCGGAGGATCGCGCCCTCTCCGCCCGTCTCTACGGCGGGGATCAAGAAATGCGGCTCTGTCAGGAAATTTTGCTGGGCATCGGCGGCGTCCGCATGTTGCGCGCGCTCGGCATCTCACCATCGGTCTGGCATGCCAACGAAGGTCATTCGGCTTTCCTCACCTTGGAGCGGGTGCGGGAACTGGTTCAAAAGGGTTCATCCCATGCGGAAGCCAGCGAGGTGGTTCGTCAGAGCACTGTCTTCACGACACACACGCCCGTGCCGGCCGGACACGATGTTTTCCCACACTATCTGATGGATCGATACTTTTCCGGCTACTGGGAGCAATTGGGCCTCTCCCGCGATGAATTTCTCAGCCTGGGCGAAACTCCTGAATCGAGCGGGCATGGTTTCAACATGACCGCGCTGGTCATGCGCCTGTCGGCACACGTCAACGGTGTCAGCCGGGAACATGGGCGTGTGACTCGCGAGATGTGGCAGCACTTCTGGCCTGGACTGCCGACCGACCAGATCCCCATTCGCAGCGTCACCAACGGCATTCATGCGCCGACGTGGATCTCGCCGGAGCTGCACCATCTGTACAGCAAATCGCTCAGCCCGACCTGGACCCACACCTGCGATGACCCGGCTATGTGGCAGCGGATAATGGACGTCCCCGACCATGAGTTGTGGACGGTTCGACAAACGATAAAGCGGAAACTGATGGGGTTCATCCGGGAACGAGCCAGGGCCGGCTGGATGTACGGCCAACTGCAGCCGTCTCAAGTCCTCACACGCGGCACACTCTTGGATCCCGAAGCCTTGACGATCGGGTTTGCCCGACGGTTCGCGACGTACAAACGGGCCACCTTGCTCTTCCGGGACCTGGAACGGCTGAAGGCGCTGCTCCAAGACCGCTGGCGGCCGGTCCAACTTATCTTCGCCGGCAAGGCTCATCCGGCCGATGAGCCGGGTCGATTCTTCATTCAGGAGGTGCTGAACTTCTGTCATGACCACAAGCTGGGCGGCCGCGTGGCATTTCTCGAAGATTATGAGATGCATATGGCAAAGTATCTCGTTCAGGGCGTCGACATTTGGTTGAACACCCCTCGCTTTCCGATGGAGGCCAGCGGCACCAGCGGCATGAAAGCCGCCCTGAACGGCGTATTGAACCTCAGCGTCCTCGATGGCTGGTGGGTCGAAGGCTATAACGGGGCCAATGGATGGGGAATTCAACCGCTGAGCGAACAGGCGGACGCGCAGGCCCAAGATCATCATGATGCAGAACAACTCTATCGCGTGTTGGAACAGGAAGTCGTGCCGCTGTTCTATCAGCATGATCGTGACGGCATTCCGCGGGGCTGGCTCCAAATGGTCAAAGAATGTATCCGTACCATCGCGCCCCAGTTCTGCACAACGCGCATGCTGAAAGATTATGTCAGTCTGATGTACCGCGCCGCCACGATGCGGCTGCCCACGAAATGGTAACTCGGTTCGACGTAACGGATCGCCGTCTGATACGTGACCCGGCCTCTACTCCGACTACCATAGCGCGTGCCATCGGCGCGCTCATGCTGATTCTCATCATACTGCCTCTCCTTCCTGCATCGGCAGGAGCCCCTTCCACGGTCGAATCGAAAGCCGCGGCACTCTTCAAGGCCGGTGACTACTCCGAAATCATATCTCTTTACCGAGATCTTCCATCCGACGCGACACCCTCAAAAGAATTCTTCCGTCTCTCCCTGTTGAGTTACGTCCGCCTTGGGCGAACCGACGAAGCCCTGGCCATCTATGCGAAATTGAACCGGCCGGGACAGCCGCATGATGCGTCGCTTCTTCGGCCATTGGCGCTTGGAGTGATCACCAGCCATGTTCGCGATCGCAAAGAGCATGTCCGCATCGCGGCCTACTCGGCTCTCGCGGAATTAGGTCTGCCGGAGACCGCCGCGATTTTAGAGGATGGTTTGCTCGATTCCTCCGTGGTCGTACGAGCGCGGGCGGCTGAGGCGATTGGAAAGGCAGGACTTGCGGCAAAGTCAGGACCATTGCGTCGTGCGCTGCGGGATGAGACGCCGACCGTCCGCATCGCCGCCATGACCGCGCTGGGGGAAGCTCAGGCAACCGACGTTCAGCAACGGTTTCTTGACGTCGCGCGCACGGAAGACGGACCTGAAGCCATCTTCGCCTATGCCGCTCTGTTTAGGCTCGGCCGTTCTGAAAAGCTGGACGATATTACCAGCGCAGCCACCCTGCCGGACCCAGAGACGAGGATGGCTGCGCTGGGTGTGTTGGGACGCCTCAAACGTCCGGCAAGCTTGGCAGTGCTGGCCCAAGCTGTGTATGATCCTGATCCATCGGTGCGCGCGTTCGCCGCCGGAGCCCTGGGAGAATTTGGTTCCCCGGGCGGCGTGGCTCCCCTGACGCATGCAATCGGAGACGAGATGGCGATGGTTCGCGGCGTCGCCGCGGCAAGCTTCGGGAAACTCGGCATCAAGGAAAACCGGCCTTTGTTGTTGCCTCTCACCAGAGATCCGAATCTTCGTGTCCGTGCCAGCGCCGCAGAGGGATTGATTCGTCTCGGGGATACCTCCGCCATCGCACTGGCAACCGACCTGGCCCGACATTCCGATCCTTCCATTCGCGGAGCAGCGGCGCAGGCTTTGAGCGCCTCTTCCGACAAAGAGGCCCAGGCGGTGCTACAAACTCTCTTCCAGGACCAGCAGCCGCTTCCTCGCCTGATGGCCGCTAAGGCGTTGCGGAAAAGTAGCGACAGTGCCATCCCTATCTTAGTGAAGGGGTTGCAAGACTCGGATGAGGCTGTGCGTATCGCGACGGCCAACAGTCTGCTCCAACAGCTGACTCGCTTGAGTTCCTCGAAACGTCGCCGCTAAACAAGGACCTCTATGGCTAAATTTCTGGTTGTTGTGGTGCTGCTCGCCGGGGCATTCGGAGCGGGCTACTATCTCGGACAAAGGCCCGTCGGGACGCTGCAACGAAATGTGGCGGAACTTCAACAGTCGTTGAAGGATGTGTCCAGAGACGTGTTGGATACGACTCTCGGCATCGAGCGCGATCTTCGTCGGCGTCAGGGTCTCGTGGAGGCCAAGTCTCGATTGGTCCAAGCGAAAGCGCACCTCGCCGACCGCAATTTCGGCGACGCGGCGAAAGAACTGACCGCGGCCATCGATGCCTTGGAAACCATCACAAAAGGAGCCAAGTCCGATCATTCAACCAATGCCCTGCGGGACCTGACCGGAGCGCTGCGGGAGGTAAAGTTGGAAATTGTGACGGGTAAGCCGGTGTCGTTAAAAAAGCTGGACGAGCTCCAGCAGAGGATGGAT
>NZ_JBLYIG010000171.1:0-17162 GCF_049222245.1 Nitrospira sp. BLG_2
CGACTGGATGGAGGCCTTTCCTGAATCGGCCCATGGACCGGTGTGGCTCAAGGCCCTGGAAGCGGGCTACCAAGAGTACCTGTTGGGACACCTACGCGCGCGGACCGCGCACGCCGTTTCCTCCGAGGCGGCGCGCCCGTATTCACAGTCGGTCTACTGCATCGACGTGCGTTCCGAGCCATTCCGCCGCCATCTCGAATCGATCGGCCCGCATGAGACCTATGGCTTCGCCGGCTTCTTTGCCGCCTTTATCCGTTATCGGGCCTGGGGAAAGGAACATGATACGGAACAGTTCCCGGTGATCATGCGGGCAAAGAACGAGGTGCGGGAAATCCCGCGCAGCTATCTCGATCATAAGGTCTCGCTGCACGCGGCGCGGACCAAATGGGTGCATGCCGGCCATACGCTCTTGCATGATCTGAAAGAAAACGTCGTGACCCCTTATGTCATGGTGGAATCGCTTGGCTGGTTTTACGGCCTGCCTATTTTCGGCAAGACATTGGTCCCGGCGCTCTATCAGCGCTGGACCGCCTGGTTGCGGCGTCTGTTCGTTCCCCCTCTGGCTACCACGTTGACGATAGATAAGTTGGCGCCGGGTGAAACGGCCGAGATGCTGGAAGCGGAACAACAAGCCGTGATCCGGGAGGCCTTGCACGAACAATACGGACTCCGTAGCTCCCGTATCGCGCCTGCGCTCGTCGAAGGTCTGCGCCAGCGCGCCTTAACGGTGGAAGGAGACCCGGAGCCGCCGATTGCCGCCGAAGAAATCGAGCGGGCCGGACTCACACCGGAGACGACCAACGCGTTCGTCGAAACTCTGCGGCGGCAGTACGATCTGACGGCGCGATCCGCGTCATGGCACAAAGAACGGCTCACCAGGACCGGTTTCACCTTGGAAGAGCAAGTGCTGACCGTCGACACCGCGCTCCGTATGATGGGGCTGACCAAGAACTTCGCGCGGCTCGTTCTCTTCTGCGCCCACGGGAGCACGTCGGACAACAATCCCTACGAATCCGCGCTCGATTGCGGGGCCTGCGGAGGCAATGAGGGCAAACCCAATGCTCGTGCCCTGGCGATGATGGCGAACAATCAGAAGGTCCGCGAGCGACTCGCCAAACTAAGGATCGACATTCCATCCGACACGCATTTTCTTGCCGGGCAGATGGATACCACGACCGATGCCATACAGCTTTTCGACCTCGAAGACGCCCCGCCGACTCATCGCGTAGACATCGCCCGACTCCAGGAAGACCTCAAAGAAGCCTCCGCGCTCACCAGTCAGGAACGCTGTGCGCGCTTCCCCGATGTCCGGCACGCTCTCAATGAGACGGCAGCGAGAGCGCATGTCCACCGGCGGAGCATTGACTGGAGCCAAGTCAGACCGGAATGGGGACTCTCGAACAATACGTCGTTCCTGATCGGGCGGCGGGAACTGACGAAAGGCCTGGACCTGGGGGGCCGAGTCTTCCTGCACTCGTACGATTATCGGGAAGATCCGAACAATCGGCTGCTCGAAGTGCTGCTCACGGCCCCGCAGGTCGTCGCGCAGTGGATCAACATGGAGCATTATTTCTCCGCGGTCGACAATGAGGTCTATGGTAGCGGGAGCAAAATCTACCATAATGTAGTCGGCCGGCTCGGCATCATGTCCGGACCCTGGAGCGATCTCCGGCTTGGTTTGGCCAAGCAAACCGTCATGAGCGGGGAAGGCGCCTACCATGAGCCCATGCGGCTGTTGACGATCATTGAGGCGCCGCGCCAGCGCATTGAGAAATTGATCGCGCGATACGAAGTCTTACAGCACTTCTATCACAATGAGTGGGTTCATCTGGTCGCGTACGACCCTGAAGATCGGGTTTGGTATCGCTATCATCCCGACGGGACGTGGCACCCGATGTGAAACCTTAGAAGCGTTCGAGAGAAGATCGAGAGCTGGACGGGAAAGGAGAGTTACTGATGAGCTTGATCTTGCATCCGATGAAGGAAATTCGCATTATCATTGCGGGGGAACACCGTGCGTTTGTCACCGATCTGCTGGATCGAGTGAACGCGACCGGGTACACGATTATCGGCAATATCTCAGGAAAAGGACATCATGGATTTCGCGAGGCACACTTCATGTTTAGTGAACAGGAGAGCCTTGAGATTATCATGACTGTTGTGCCGGAAGAAAAAGTCGGGCCCATCCTCGCAGGTCTCCGTCCGCTTTTCGAACGGCATTCCGGTTTCATGCTCGTCGCCGACGTGGCCGTCAGCCGACAGGAGTACTTCGGAAAGAAGGGGACGAAACCGTGACTGCAATTCCTCTTTGAAAAGAGGAGGCAATCCCGCCGTCAAACCTGCGAATGTCTTTGACCTGACCCTCCTTCAAACATCGCTTGATCGTCTCCCTATGTCCACCCAGTTGCGGCTCGATGCAAACCGTGCAGTTCGTAGGAATGACCTGCTTGCATGGAGACACGGGACCGACTTTGAGTACATTACACTACACGTGCTCTTCACAGGGAAAAGAAAACACCTTGAGCGGGATAGGCGTGTCTCGCGAAGACGCTTTTCGTGTTGCATGAAGTGCTTGAAGCGCGCTGACCGCCTTGTCCGCCTGGTCGGGCGAAAGGACCGCAAAAATGATCGCATTGGTGTCGGGATTGAGGAACGTCCCAAACACTCTTCCCGTGACTCCGTTGCCCATGACGTTGCTCATGATGGTGTAGGCTTTGACACCATTACTCTGTAGGAGTTCTTCCAAGTCACTTAACATCGAGTCCCGAGCCACAATGATGAGAGTTCTCATGTGCGCGATCCCTCCTTGCTACTCAGTATAGTATGGACGACAACAATCAAGATCTCCGATGTTCTCTCGCTCAGTTGGGGGATGTATCCTATCTCATGGACGGTTCGCGACTCAATTCCTGACCAACAGATCGCCATTGTGCCTCGGGTCCCTCGATAATAGGGATGGAATCCACCGCCGTGGCTATCCAGCGTTAGCCGATTCGTCCTGGAAAGAGTGACCGTAGGGTTGAGCGCAACAAAGCTGCTTCGCCATACGCGGCGAGTTTTGTCTACGCCATCTTCCGTGTCGCCTGTAGCATGTACCCGTTTTATTTCTACGGAATTAGACTCGAATGTCCGAGGGGTTTCGCTGGTTGCTCCTTTGGCGCCACGGCTTCAGGAGTCTTTGGCTCTCCAACACCGAGGTCGTAACCCGGAGGAGGCGTGACGACACGCACGGTGTTCCCTTCGAGCAACGCGGCACTGGGATTGTTTACAATACGGTCGCCGACTGAAAGTCCCTCTTCCACTTCGACATATTTGTCCATAAGTCTACTGACCTTGATGGGTTTCAAGTGAATGCGATTGTCGTCCGTTACCACAGCCACTTGCGTGCCGTGTTCCTGGAACACCAATGCAGTAGAGGGCATCGTGAAGGCTTGTCGATCTACCGGCGCCGTAAGACGGACTCGGGCGAAGGAGCCGGGCCAGAGCGCATGGTCCTCGTTGTCGATCGTAAACACCGTGGTCGCAGTGCGGGTGCCTACATCGAATCCACGAGCAACGGTCAGAAACTCGAAGTTGAAGTGCCGATGAGGCAATTGAGGCACGGTGACGTCGGCCGTCAAGCCCGGCTGAAGGAAAGGCCCGAACTGCTCCGGAACGTTGACAAAGAGGCGCAACTTATCGACGACGGCTACCGTATAGAGGTTAGTTTTCGCATTGGGGGTGCCGAGAGCGCCCTCCTTCGTGACCAAGTCTCCGACGTTGATGTTGCGTTGGATCACAACACCCTCAAACGGCGCGACGATCTTTTTGAACCCAATGAACGCTTCGATGTTCTTGACCTTTTGCTCCGCTGCTTGGACCACCGCCGCTTGGGCGTGCATGTTTTGTTCCTGTATCGTGATCGACTGTTCGGAGACTGCATGGTTGGATCGCATCGCCTGATAGCGTGTTGCCGTCACTTCGGCGAGTTTATACCTAGCGCGCTCTGATTTCAGATCCGCATGGGCCTGTCTATATTCGGCATCGAGGTCCGGCGTGTTGATTTCAGCGAGAATATCTCCCTTCTTTACACAGTCTCCATACCCCTTGTGCCACATCTCCACATAGCCGGTGACGCGCGCATAGATCGGTGCTTCGTACCATCCGACAATATTGCCGGGAAGGACAATAGATTCTGTCGCGGGGACCGGCTCGGGAGAGACGATGGCCACGGTGGGAACAGCCTCTTCAAGGGTGTTGTCGCGCAGCAAGGCGGTGTCGCTTTTGGCCTCATGTATACGATAGCCGACATAGAGCCCACACAGAAGGATTGCTAAGAAGGCCAGGCGTTTTCGGCTGATGATCTTCATCGGGATAGGACTTGTCCTTTATGCCGAAGCATTCGAGCGGTTGTACATGATCGCGTACACGCAAGGCACGAAAAGCAGGGTGAAGAGAGTAGCCACGAGCAAGCCACCGATGACCGCACGACCCAGCGGTGCGTTCTGCGAATAGCCTGTGGCCATGGGCAGCATCCCGATGATCATGGCCGAGGCTGTCATCAACACGGGACGGAACCGAGTCGTGCCGGCTTCGATCGCAGCCTGTATGGCGTTGCCGTGCTCTTGGAGCCGTTCACGCGCATACGACACAACGAGGATGGAATTGGCGGTTCCCGTACCCATGCACATGATGGCGCCTGTCAGCGCGGGTTCTGAGAGACGCGGATGGGTCAGGAACAATGCCCACGCGATGCCCGCCAGTGCGCCAGGCAAGGCCGCGATGATGATGAAAGGATCGAGCCAGGATTGGAAGTTGACGACGATCAAGAGATAGACCAGTACGACTGCACCGAGTAGACCGAAGAGCAGCTCAGAATAGGCGTCCCGCATCAGCTCCGCCTGACCATGGATCTCAACTTTTGCACTATCGGGCTTCTCGTGCTCCAGACTGTGAGTCACTCGTTCGACGTCCGCCAGCACAGCGCCGAGATCGCGCTCTTCGGTTGATACATAAATGTCGAATAGCGGCATGATGTTGCCATGCGTGACCACACCCGGCGTACCTTCCACCGACAGGTCGGTTAAGTTGCCGAGGAGTTGCACATCGTTATTGGACATATCGTTTGACCTGTCGACCGGGACGGTCTTGAGACTGTTGATGCTATTGATGAAGGGCTGCGGTGTGTAAACATTGATCAGATACGACATACCGGTCGGAGGATCGAGCCAGTAGATCTGATCGACCTGTTGGCTTCCGGCGGTCGTCATCAATAAATTATCGGCCATGTCGGATAGGGTCCTGTCGACTCCGAGTCCGAACGTACGGTTGCCTTCGACCATCATGGTCGGTGTGCGCATCGTCTGCTGTATGACGACGTCTTTGGCGCCCGGGATCTCGCGGAATTTGTCCATCAATTTGCGTGCGAACTCATAGTTTGAGTGGATGTCCGGGCCGTTGACCTGCACGTCGATCGGGGCGGGTGCGCCAAAATTGAGGATTTTGGCGGTCAGATCAGACGGCTGGAAGGTGAATTCGGTCCCCGGGTACCGGTCGTTCAAGCCCTTTCGGACGATCCGCCGGTACTCCCACACAGGCGACTTTTCATCCTTCAAAAGGATCGTCAAGTCGCAATCCTGAGAGCCGATCGTCGGCGTCGGAATGAACGCGAGGTTGTGCGGACCGACCGGCAGGCCGCAGTTGCTGACGATGTTTTCGACTTGACCGGGTAACAGCTCTTCGATGCTGTTCGACACCAATGTGGCCAGACGCCCGCTCACCTCGATGCGTGTCCCGAGCGGAGCCCGCATATGCATTTGCAACACCCCCGATCGGATTTCCGGGAAATAGTCACGCCCGAGGAAAAAATAAATGCCCATCGAGGCCATTGCGATCAGGAGCGAAATAGTGACGAAGGCGCGGCGACGACCGATCACCTGTTCCAACAGCGAGGCGTAGCGCTCGCGGAACCGGCTGAAGCGTTGCTCGAATCCCCGCTGAAAGCGGACGAAGATATTCCGCGAGTGTTCCGCATCGGATGTCGGATGTCGGGGTTCATGTGGGTGCGGCATGCGACTTTTCATCATGTACTTCGCCATGGTCGGCACCAGGGTGAACGAAAGGATGAAGGAGGCGAGCATCGCAATGATGACCGCCTCCGCCATGGGCATAAACAAATAGCCGGAGCTGCCGGTGAGCCCGAAGAGTGGAAACCAGGCAATCGCGATGCATAGCGTGGCCACGAACGTCGGAACGGCGATCTGACTGGCGGCGTCTATGATCGCCTGCTCCAGGGGCGTGCCGGTGTCGAGGTGACGATCGATGTTTTCGATCATCACAATCGCATTATCCACCAGGATCCCTACAGCCAGGGCCAAACCTCCCAGGGTCATGACGTTGATGGTCTCTCCGAGCCAATGAAGCCCGATGATCGCGGTCAGAATGGACAGAGGGATCGAAGTCCAGACGATGACGGTTGCCCGCCAGGAGCCGAGCAACAGCAACACGATGAGACCGACCAGCGCGCCGGCGGTCAGCATTTCATGGAGCACGTCCGAGATTGAATCCTTGACGAAGATTGAGGCGTCGTCGAGCAGTCTGATCGTGACACCCTTGGGAGAGATCTGCTCGGCTCGAGGGATCATCTGCTTGATTCCATCCACCACCTCCAGGGTCGAGGCCTCGGTGCTTTTCATGACGAGGATGATGACGATCTGTTTGCCTTTCACCAGCACCATGTTCTGCTGTACCCGTCCCATGAGCTGCACAGAGGCCACGTCACGCAGATAGACGAACGCGTTGCCTTCCCGCTTGATCGGAATATTGGAAAATTCCTCGATCTTCATCGGTGACGCATTCGTCTGGACGATCCAGTCCGTCGTGTGAATCTTGATGTCGCCGGTGGGCAACACCCGGTACTGTTTCATGAGGACATCGTGAATGTCTGACGGTGTCAGGCTCCGAGCCAGCATTTTCTGCGGATCGAGGTTGACCATGACCTGCATATCCTGGCCTCCATAGGGGTGCGGCAGGATGGCCCCGTTGACGGTGATGAGCAGAGGACGGATACGCATGTAGGCGAGGTTATAGAGCTCCGCGGGGGTCATGTCATCGGAGCTGATTTCGAGCATGGCCACTGGGATGGAGGATGGAGCGAGACGCATGACCATGGGCGGTGAGATATCCGGCGGGAGCGCTTTGACGACATTCTGCGCAATGCCCACGATGTCCGCTTCAGCCCGGCCTACGTCGACCCCGTCCTGTAGATCCATCTTGGTGATGCTGCTGCCGTAGTAAGAGTGACTATGGATATACTTGATGCCTTCCACCGTCGAGGTCAGGAAACGTTCGAACAGATACGTAATGCGCCCTTCCACCTGTTGCGGCAGCAAGCCAGAGTAGATCCACACAACGGATGTGACGGGGGTCAAGATATTCGGCAAGACATCGGTCGGCATGTGGAGGATCGTCCTTCCCCCGAACAGCACGATGAGGATCGACATCACCACGAAGGTGTACGGCCGACGCAAGGCTATTCCGATAATCTGCCTCATCTTGCCACCACGACCTGTGTTGCCGGTTCTCGTAGCGATGCCATGACAGGTTGTCCGTTCCTTACCATCTTGTCCGTTGTGTGAGCGTTCATGTGGTTGAAGTTCGGTGAGTTCCTCACACCACGCGATGCACCCACCTACACGGGAATGTACGGCTTGAAGCCAAGGGGGCTACATAACTTGAACCACTGTGAATAGCTCGTCTCCCGGCGAACTCGACATACCTCCATAAAATCAGCAAATGAGATGCCATACCTAGCAGACTAAGGAAGAGCATCATTTTGATTGAAACCAACTGAGCAGGATATGCCAAGACTTTGTGACAGGAATGGCGCTGCGTGCCACAAATGAACAGGCGGAGAGCTTTACAAAGATGTGGGTTCTCGTGAGGACGAATCAGGCGCGTGGGTCGAGGCCCCTACTCGGATTGCATCGCCGAGTACTGACCCACGCGCACGAGTAACAGAACTTCGGTACTTCCTGACCGTGACCTTGTGATGAGGGCTTTCCTCTAGGCTCCAGCACTAGGCTTGTGGTGTGAACGGAAGAGTCCGCTCTGCCCACTCTGTTCTCCTTCAAAGTCCCTCAATACGGCCCCCCCCATGCGAACCCGTCCTTATGGAGACACTGCTGGACGAAGTCGGGTTAGATCATTGTATAAATGGTTATTGTCTGCATGGACATCAATCCCCCCAGCCGGCGCGGGCTTGTCAAGGTTGACATATTGGAACGTCCCAAACGGTTGAATCTGGTCATCAGAGGGCAACTGCTTACGGTTCCACCCTCCCCCCAGCGCCCGAATGAGCTCGACCGAGGATTTGAGCAAATCCGCCTTGATGATAATGGACTCGATGCGGGCCTCCAGCGTATTGACCTGCGCGAAAATAAGTTCCAGGCTTGAGGCCAATCCGCCTCGGTACAGATCGGTGGTCAGCGTTTGCGTTTTGAAATTCGCCTGCACGGCGGCATCTTGCCGATCCGCCGCGAGCGTCAGCCGATTCGTCAGGGTCAAATTGTTTTCCACCTCGCGAAACGCATTGAGCACGGTTGCCCGATACCGGTCTTCTGTCTCGCGATACGCGGACCACGCCTGTTGCAATTGGGCGCGGCGATACCCGCCTTGAAAGACCGGCATCGACACTTCCGCGCCATACGCCCAAAACGTATGGGCCAGTTTGATCAAGTCGTACCCGTCTTCGAATCCTCCGCCCGCACGGAATGACACATTCGGGAAAAACGCGGCGCGGGCGATGCCGATGACACGGTTGGCCTGCGCCATCCGTCGCTCGCTCGCGGCGATGTCCGGTCGACGCTCCAGCAAGGTGGCAGGCAAGGTACGCGGAATCGTAAAACTGGCGACACGGAGATCATTGACCGGATCGATCGTGAAGCTGGAGGGCGCCATATTGAGCAGGATGGCGATCGCTTGTTCCGTCAGTTGGCGTTGTCCTTGAATCTGCGCCAATCTTGTCTCCGTGCTGAACAGCAGTGATTCGACACGGGCGACATCGAGCGCCGAGGCCAGCTTTCCAACGAACTGCGCCTTGACCAGCCCGAGTGACTGTTTGTAGAGATCAATGGATTGGCTATACGTCGCGGTTTGAGCGTCAAACCCCCGAAGGATAACATAGTCCGACACCACCTCCGCTTGCAGACTGAGGCGCGCGAGTCCCCAGTCGGCGGCACGTTCCTGAGCGGTGTACGTCTCCACTCGCGTGGCATTCCGCATGGCCGACCAGAAATCGGGTTCCCAGGTTGCCAGCCCCCCAAGTTCCATGGTGCTTCCCTGAATGGGGATATTCTCGGGGCGAAAGAGTTTGTCAACCGATTGTCGTTCGTGTCTCCCCCCAAACCCGATGCCGAGCTGCGGGAGATACTGAGCCCGGGCCTTCATCATCATGTCTCGAGACTGCACAAAGCGCTCGGCCGCGGCCTGGAGATCCGGGTTGGCCTCAATAGCTTGCTCCACCAGCTGGTCCAGCACCGGATCCTCGTACAGTTTCCACCAATCGGGGCGCAGCTCATCATCCGACGGTTTCGCCACCACGAAGGGACTCGAGCCCTGCCAGGAAGCCGGCACGACATATTGCGGCGGCTCATAGGTGGGCGCCAAATCGGCCCGCGGCAAAAAGTCACTGCAAGCCGATAGGGTCAGCACCAAAAACAAGATGCCGCTTGGCCATCTCCAGGTGCGCGTGTTGTGCATCATGCTCATTGTCATGGGTAAGCCGTCGCTCCTATCTCCTCGACACCTGGATGTCATAACACTTTTGCTGTCTGTTTCTTCTCCACCGGAGCTCCGGGATGGAGAACGTCATAGCCTACGGCAGGTTCGACGATGCGCACCTTATCGCCTTCGAGCAATGCGGCGCTCGGATTATTCACAATACGGTCGCTCTCAGAAATCCCATCGGTCACTTCGATGTAGTTATCGAAGATTTTGGCGACCGCGATGGGCTTAAAGTGAAGTCGATCGTCCTCTCCCACGACGGCCACCTGCGTGCCATGCTCCTGAAAGACCATCGCGCTCGTCGGAATCGTCATCACCCCTCTCTCCACCGGAGCGGTCAGACGAACGGTGGCGTATGAGCCCGGCCAGAGTACCCGGTCCTCATTATCAATGGTAAAGACCGCGACCGCGGTGCGTGTGCTCACATCAAACCCCTTGGACACGGTCAGAAACTTGAACGTGAAATGACGATTTGGGAATTGCGGGACGGTCACATCGGCCGTCAGGCCGGGGCTGAGGAAAGCCCCAAAGGACTCCGGCACGCTCACAAAGAGCCGCAACTTATCGACCACAGCCACGGTAAAGAGGTTGTTTTTCGCGTTGGGGGTGTTGAGATTGCCCTCCTTACTGACCAAGTCACCGACACTGATATTGCGCTGAATCACGACTCCGTCGAACGGGGCCGTGATCTGTTTAAACCCGATGAACGCCGCGATATTTTTGACCTTTTGCTCCGCCGCCGCGACTTTCGCCGCCTGGGCTTTCGCCTCGGCGATTTGCACCGAGATGGCTTGCTCAGAGAGGGCCTGGTTTTGTCGCATCGCCACGTAGCGTTTGGCGGTCAGGTCGGCCAGCGCATTCTTGGCACGTTCGGATTCCAGATCCGCAACGGCCTGTCGGTATTCGGCATCGAGATCAGGCGTTGTAATTTCGGCGAGGACTTCGCCTTTCTTCACGTCATGGCCGTAGTCCGTGTGCCACTCCTTCACGTAGCCTGTGACACGCGCATAGATGGGAGCCTCGTTCCAACCGACAATATTGCCGGGGAGCGTAATGGTATCGGTCGGCTCTGACAGCTTGGCTTGCGTGAGGGCCACCGGGGTTATGGCGCTTTCCAAACTTTCCGCCTGCAATGCGACTGCCTCCTGCTGATTCTCGCTAAACCGATAACCGAGAAACAAGAGTCCCACGATGATAACTAGGATCATAGGGGTTGATCTACCTAAGTTATTCATATTATACACACTCCTTTTGGAGAACAGTTCGACGGTGATAGATGATGGCGTAGACGCAGGGAACGAAAAACAACGTGAATAGGGTTGCGACGGTCAATCCGCCCATGACGGCGCGACCAAGCGGGGCATTCTGGGAATTGGCCATGGCCATCGGAAGCATGCCGATGATCATGGCGGCAGCAGTCATGAGTACCGGACGAATACGACCCTTGCCCGCCTCGACCGCGGCTCGCAGCGCGTCACCGTGGACAGCGAGCCGCTCACGGGCATATGCGACGAGCAGGATTGAATTGGCAGTGGCCGTACCTATCGTCATGATGGCGCCGGTCAGCGCCGGTACGGAAAGATTGGTATGAGTCGCGAACAGTGACCAGGCAATGCCCGCGAACGCGCCCACCAAGGCCGTAATAATGATGAAGGGATCAAGCCAGGACTGGAAATTGACGACGATCAGAAGATAAACCAACAGGATGGCGATGATGAGACCACCTCCTAGCTCGACAAAGGCATCGTGCATGACTTCCGACTGACCATGGATTTCAACTTCCGAACCGCGCGGTAGCTCATCCTTCATGCTCTCCGCTATTTTTCGGACATCCGCCAACACGCCACCGAGATCGCGTCCCTCCGCCGATACGAGGAGGTCGATCATCGGCAGGAGGTTTCGGTGCGTCACCACACCCGGCGTTCCGATCAAGGACAGTTTGGTCATATTGCCGAGCAATTGCAGATTCTCTTCCGAATCTACCCCTTGTTCGCGCATTTCCGGCGCGACCGGGATCGTCTTGAGATCTTTCACGCTCGTCAACTGTGGTTGCGGGGTATAGACGTTGAGACGATAAGACTGTTGCGTCGAACGATCGAGCCAATATTTCTGATCAATCTGTTGGCTACCGGCCGTCGCCAAAAGCATGTTGAAGCCAAAGTCTTTCTGGTTGAGATTCATGCCGAGCGCGAATCTTCGATCGCCTTCGACCAGAATCGTCGGCTGAAACATCGTTTGATAGATATAGACATCGGCGGCACCGGGAATTTGTCGGAATTTCCCCGCCAATTTTTGAGCATACGCATAATTCGCATAGAGGTCCGGCCCATTGATTTGTAGGTCGATTGGCGCGAGCGAACCGAAATTGAGAATCTTATCGGTCAGATCAGCCGGCTGAAACGTGAATTCGGTTCCTGGATAGCGCTCCGACAAACCTTTGCGCAGAGTGTTCCGATATTCCCACACCGGTGACCTTTGATCCTTCAGCGTGATGGTGAGGTCGCAATCCTGAGTGCCGATCGTTGGGGATGGAATGAAGGCGAGGTTATGGGCTCCGACAGGAAGACCACAGTTGCTGACAATCGCTTCCACACCGGGCAACATTCCCCTGATGTCGTTTGAAGCGAGAGCGGCAATACGCCCCGCGGCCTCGATCCGCAGGCCGAGCGGCGCCCGCATGTGCATCTGCAACACTCCTCCCTTGATCTGGGGGAAGAACTCCTGGCCGTTGAAGTAAAAAAGAACGAGCGATCCCAACGCGAACACCATGGAGATCGTGACGAAACGCACGCGGTGGGCGACCACGCGTTCCAGCAGCGCGGCATAGCGATCACGGAATCGGTCGAAGGACTCCTGAAAGCCTTGCTGGAAGCGAGAAAAGACGCCGCCTCCCAACTCCGTCTGATGATGAGCCTTCAGAATATACTTCGCCATCGTCGGCACAAGGGTATAGGTCAAGATAAAGGAAGCCAGCATCGCGAAGACGACGGCCTTGGCCATCGCCGGAAACACCCAGCCGGCAATGCCACTCAGATGGAACAACGGGACCCACACGATTGTGATGGCAAGCGTGGCGACGAACGTCGGGAGAATGATCTGATTGGCGGCGTCGATGATCGACGTCTCCAACGGCTTCCCCATGGCGAGGTGGGTATCGATATTCTCGATCATGACCGCGGCGTTGTCGACGAGAATGCCGACGGCCAAGGCAAGTCCACCAAGGGTCATAATATTGATCGATTCCTCGAGCAGATGAAGGCCTATGAGAGAGCTGAGGATGGAGAGCGGGATCGAGGTGAGCACGATTACCGTCGGGCGCCAGGAGCCAAGTAGCAGCAGCACGATGAAGCCGACCAGCGCGGCAGCGATGACCATTTCATGCACCACATCGCTGATGGCATCCTTTACGAAGACCGAGGAGTCGCTGATGAGACTCACGTTTACGTCCGACGGCACGACCTCCTGAATCCGCGGGAGCATTTTTTTGATTCCGTCCACGATGTCTATGGTCGATGCCTCACTGCTCTTCATGACGACGACGATGACGGCCTGTTTGCCGTCGACCAGCACGGAGTTCGTTTGTACTCGTCCGGCAAGGCGAACCGTGGCGACATCGCGCAGATGAATGAAGGCGTTGCCCTCTCGCTTAATCGGAATGTCGTCAAACTCTTCGATCTTCAACGGAGATGCGTTCGTCAAGACGAGCCAATCGGTCTCCTTGATCTTCATGTCTCCACCAGGCAGCACGAGATTTTGCCTCTCGATAGCTTGGTGCACGTCCTCCGTGGTGAGATGACGGGCCATTAACTTCTGCTGATCGACATTGATCATGACCTGCATGTCCTGGCCACCGTAAGGGTGTGGCAGGATCGCACCGGGTATCGTGACGAGCATGGGTCGAATTCGCATGACACAGAGATTGTAGAGCTCCGCCGGTGTCTGCACGTCGGATTCGACTTGCAATACGGCCACCGGCACTTGGGAGGGGAACAGCCTCATAACCATTGGCGCGGCAACATCCGGTGGTAGCGCCTTGACGGAGGTTTGCGATATTCCCACGATATCGGCCTCGCTACCGGCTAGATCGACCCCGTCTTGAAGAAAAATATTGATGATGGAGTGGCCGAAATAGGAAGTGCTTACAATGGTCTTGATGCCTTCGACCGTCTGAGTCAACATTTGTTCAAAGACACGCGTGACTCGCCCTTCCGTCTCTTGCGGCATCAAGCCATCGTAGAGCCAGACCACGGAACTGACGGGCATCTGAATATTTGGGAAGACGTCGGTCGGTGCCTCGACGATCGTCAGTGCCCCGAACACCAGGATAAGGATAGCCAAAACCACAAACGTATAAGGTTTTCTTAAGGCAATCTGGACCAGATTATTCATACGATGAGATCCCTATAGATATTAATGTTGTCCTCAGGGAGCGCGATCCTCTTCTTATATATGAACTCGGTTTTCCGATTTTCGACTACGCACTAGGCTACCTGTCTCTTTGTCCTAACCCCTTGAGCCATGGTTCATGAGTAAACGTCTAGCAAGGTGTTTGCCTAACCTGTGCGAGACACAAAAGTGTGACAATTGGATACGAATGTAGGCGGCTTGCTCAGGAGTAGAGGGGGATTGTGTGTGTCAAAATTATACAGTGTGCCAAAGGTAGTCAGAGAGGTGGGTAGGTGGCTTATTGAACGGGGGTGTCTTATTCAATATCTTTGTGTTTATGCTCGTCTTTTTTTGGTCTGGCGTTCCCCCCTTTCTCTTGGGCTGTCGTCAACAACAGCGACTTCCACCGACTCCCTAACCACCGGATCGATACCAATGCTGATGCGAATAGAAAACGGCGCTACCGGGATCAGTGCCGATCTATGGCCAAACTCTTCTCATTGAGAAGTGTGCACATTGAAAATGAGCTGTGTGTGCGTTAACGCTCTTTTTGGAAGAGATTGCCGCGACGTGTGGTCTAGGGATGATGAAAGCTATCGGTTAATCAGTCGACGACAGAGATACTCCGTCGGGATCATGTTTTGCAGCGTTTTATAGGGATGTGTCCATGTGTCTGTGTCGATGTATCATTGTGGACCTGATCGAATGCGCCAAATACGGAAGGCAACAGGCGAAGGTTTCGCACATTAATAGCAGGATCACTTTCTTTCATCGGAACAACGTCCCACGATGAATGGTTGCCCGGGAAGCGCTTCGTGACTTTCGGATGTCATCGAACCTATTACATGTATATAAGTATATGGAGGGGAAGCTTGACGATGTCGAGATGTTCAAGAAGTGGTTCAAGATCGACGGTATCATGGCTTGGTTTATCGTCACCGGAGCCATCCTTGTCGGATTGTCGATCGGCGTCATGACGTTCCTTGAAAGCGACATCGTTAACCGTGCAGGAGCGCATAATCGACAAGTCGCGTTTCTCCGCATCGCCGAGTTTATGGGCGACATGATCGTCAAGACGGGAGGGATTCGAAATCGCACGGTCCTGCAAGAACTTATCGAAGACGTTCGGGAAGTCCTGGCCGGGATTCAGCGTCTTTCCGTGTTCGAAATTACGCAAGAATCCAGCTTGCTTGTTATGACGACCGATCCGAAGGCGGTGCCCCAAACGTTGGATCTTGAGGAACGAGCCGAGATTCAAGCAGGGCGTTCGGTCATGCAACTCGATGAATCCTCGGCAGAGCGGGCCTGGCGTATTACAGCCCCGATTGCGATCGACGGCAAGGTCGTCGGAGCATTGCGCGGGCTGTTTTCGGTGAAAGAGTATGATGATCTCATCAAGCAGGAAATTGAACTGGCCAAAGCCATCGGCATAGGCGTCGTCCTCGTCGCATCATTGACCTTTTTGCTGCTGATTCGGATCAAGATCCATCATCCGATTCACCGACTCTTGTATGCCATGCGGAACGTGGAGGCCGGAGATTTGTCCGGCCATGCATCCATCACAGGCCCCGTCGAAATCCGAGAGGTGACGGCTCAGTTCAATCGCATGCTCGATCGTGTGCGTGAAGCCGGATTGGAGAAGGATCGTCTTTTGAAGGAGATTCAACATTTCAATCAGACCCTTCAGAAACGAGTCTCGGAGGCCGCAGCAGAATTGCAGCGGACGAACCTTGAACTCGTGGAGGCAAGGCTCGCGGTGGAAGGAAGTCAGCGTTTAGCCGCTCTTGGAGAATTGTCGGCGACGATGGCCCATGAATTGGGCAACCCATTAAATGCCCTTTCCGGCCATCTGCAAATGCTCACCCATGCCGGCGATTCCCCGAGCCGATGGCGACATCTTGCCGTCATTCGCTCAGAGGTCGATCGCATGGTCGCCATTATCGAACAGGTGTTGGATCAGACTCGTGTGCGGCTCCGATCGGCTCCCTCGAATCTCAATGGCATCATCCAAGAAGTACTGTCCCTGCTCTCACTAGGCCTGCAAAAGCAACACGTGGTTCTGAAGACGGACTTACAAATCGATCTCCCGCCGGTCGCCGGAGACCCTCGTGCCCTGCATGGATTGTTGTTCAACATCGCCGCCAATGCCGTTCAGGCGATGCCGTCCGGCGGGGAGTTGATCATCCGAACACGCGCCGCTTGCACGACGGAGCTCCCAGGAACCGTCATAGTGAGTGAGGGTGCGCTCGTCAATGGCACGGCGGTCCGCTTGACCATCGCCGACACGGGCAACGGGATCCGTCCGGAACACTTATCTAGAATATTCGAACCGTTTTTCACGACACGACATGAGGCAGGGGGAACGGGACTCGGATTGGCGATCTGTCAACGCGTGGTGACCGACAGCGGCGGCCGGCTCGCCGTGAAGAGCGCCGTGGGACAGGGCACGGAGTTCACGGTGGATCTACCTTTATGGAAGGAGCGGGACATCCGCAATTGCCAATGAGTGACGTGCCCTCCATCCTCGTCGTGGATGATGATCAGCAGAATCGCGACATGTTGACCGAAGCCTTGAGCCAAGCCGGCTTTGCCGTGGATGCGGCGGGTGACGGCGTTGAAGCCCTCAGCAAGGTCAACGAAGCGACGTATGATGCCGTCTTGAGCGATATCCGCATGTCCCCCTTGTCCGGTCTGGACCTGCTGGATTCTTTTCGCAAGACCATGCCGGAAGTACCCGTCGTGCTGTTGACCGCGTTCGGCTCCGTCGACACGGCGATCCAAGCCATGAAGCAAGGAGCATCCGATTACCTTGCCAAGCCGGTGAATCTCGAAGAACTCGTGCTCACCATGACACGCGCTGTCGAGTACCGGCGCTTGATCCAGGACAATCGCTCGCTGCAGCGCGCGTTCAGTGAACGCCCACGGGCTGCGTCGTTGATCGGCCAGAGCAAGAAGATGGTGGAGGTGTTCAAACTCGTCGGCCGTGTCTCCCGCAGCCGAACCGCCGTGTTGAT
>NZ_JBLYIG010000172.1:0-2843 GCF_049222245.1 Nitrospira sp. BLG_2
CTCCGCTGCCTGAGTCGGCGAATAGGACGCGAGCAATGAGGAGCCCTTCGATCGTTCCTCAGCGGGCCCGGCTGGATGCGCAGGGATCACATAGAGTGCCTCGGCTATAAAGGCATTGATGGAGTGGGCGATCAAGAGTCCGCACAGGACAAGGCAGAGGAATAGGCCGATGCGGCGTGCTCGTTGTGGAGGAATGGCTGCCACGATATTGTCTCTGGTTTTACCTCTCGGCATAGTACCTGGTCAGCGGGCATAGTCGCAAGAATCTAGTGCAACCGGTCTTTTTGCATGATGAGTAGACAAATCGTCTGAAGCGGGCAATAATCCCTCCCTCGTTTAAGGCTGAAGGGAGGTTTCACGCGTGAAGAAAGCATTGATCACGGGCATTACCGGACAGGATGGCTCGTACTTGTCGGAGTTTCTACTCGGCCGAGGCTACGAAGTCTATGGCATCATCCGCCGTTCCAGCTCCTTCAACACGGGTCGCATCGATCCGATCTATGAAGATCCGCATGTCCCGCATCGGCGACTCCACCTGGTCTATGGCGACCTGAACGATGCGAGTTCGCTGAATCGCATCTTGCGCACCGTCCAGCCGGATGAGATCTATAATCTTGGAGCTCAAAGCCACGTGCGTGTGAGTTTCGATATTCCCGAATATACCGGAGAGATCACAGGGCTCGGCACCATCCGGCTGCTTGAGGCCATCCGGGAATCGGGGCTCAAGCCGAAATTTTATCAGGCGTCGTCCAGTGAGATGTTCGGGAAAGTGCTCGATGTCCCCCAGAAAGAAACGACTCCGTTCTACCCGAGGAGTCCCTACGGGGCGGCGAAGGTCTACTCCTATTGGATTACCGTGAACTATCGGGAGGCATACAATCTTTTTGCTTGCAACGGCATCCTGTTCAACCATGAATCGCCTCGGCGAGGGGAAACCTTTGTTACGCGGAAAATCACCAAAGCCGCGGCCCGCATCAAGCTCGGCATCCAACAAGACCTGTTTCTGGGAAATCTAGAAGCCAAGCGCGATTGGGGGTATGCCGGCGACTATGTCGAAGCCATGTGGATGATGTTGCAAGCTCCGGCGCCGGACGATTATGTCATCGCGACCGGCGAGACCCATACGGTCAAGGAAATGCTGGAGTTGACCTTTGACCGGCTGCAACTGGATTGGAAGAAACACGTGAAGATCGATGCGAAGTATTACCGGCCGACGGAGGTTGATCTCCTGATCGGGGATGCCGCCAAAGCCAAGAAACAACTCGGTTGGCAACCTAAAGTACGGTTCGAAGAGCTGGTCGCCATGATGGTCGATGCGGATTTGGCCGCGGAACGGGAGAAATTGGAAGGAGTGGGGAGAGCGAAAGGTTAGAGGATGGAGGTTGGAGGGGAGGCTGAGTGAGGGGGAAGGTTAAGGCTGAGGTTGAGGTTAAGAATGGGGAGAGAAAGGCTGAGGTTAAGGACCTAGCCCCTTAAAGAAGTCAGATCGTGTTCAATTCATTTGAAGACATGCCTGTCTGACAGAAGGCAATGGAACTGGCCAAGAAAGTGTTCTCACTCACAGAGGGACTTCCAAGGAAAGAAGATTACGGGTTGACTTCGCAGCTCAGACGATCGGCACTATCAATTCCTGGGAATCTCGCTGAGGGATTTGGCCGTCACCATACGAAAGATAAGCTCAACTTCTACTATGCTTCTCGTGGATCACTTGCCGAAACAAAAAGTCATCTCATTTACGGTCAAGAAGTGGGATACTTCAAACAGAATGATTGTGCCGGCGCCATAAAGTTGATAGATGAAGTATGGAAAGAGATTCATGCATTGATTCGTTCGCTGCGGAAAGTTGCTCAACCTCGGCCTTAACCTCAACCTTTGGTTTTTATGACTTTTTGGATTGATCAGCGTGTTGTCGTCACTGGTGGTGCGGGGTTTCTTGGTTCATTCGTCGTCGACCAGTTGCACGCGAAGGGCTGCCGGCAGATCGTCGTTCCACGAAGCAAGGATTATGATCTGGTCCAGATGGATGCGGTCAAGCAGTTGTACAGCGACGCGAAGCCCGATGTGGTGATCCACCTCGCGGCGCGTGTCGGTGGAATCGGCGCCAATCAAGCCAATCCCGGGCGATTTTTTTATGACAATCTGATGATGGGCACGCAGCTGATTGAGATCGGCCGCCAACGGGGACTGAAGAAGTTCGTCGCCACCGGGACCATTTGCGCCTATCCCAAATTCGCGCCCATTCCATTCAGAGAAGACGATATCTGGAACGGGTATCCCGAGGAAACCAATGCCCCGTATGGGCTGGCGAAGAAAATGATGCTGGTGCAGGCACAGGCCTATCGCCAGCAATATGGCTTTCATTCGATCGTACTCTTTCCCGTCAATCTATACGGGCCGCGCGACAACTTCGATCTGGAGACCTCTCATGTTATCCCGGCGCTCATACGCAAATGCGGGGCGGCAAAGGACACGGGACAGGCGTCGATCAGCTTATGGGGAGATGGATCGCCGACTCGAGAATTCCTCTATGTCGAGGATGCGGCGGAAGGCATTCTGCTGGCGGCCGAACAGTATGATGGACATCTTCCCGTCAATTTGGGAACGGGTGAAGAGGTGGCGATTCGTGATCTCGCCGGTATGATCGCGGCTGAGGTTGGGTTTACCGGGAAGATTCAGTGGGACACCACCAAGCCGAACGGCCAGCCTCGTCGATGTCTTGACGTGAGCCGGGCCAAGCAGCTTTTCGGATTTCACGCGGGGCATACCCTGCGTGACGGGTTGAAGAAAACCGTCCAGTGGTTCCACGACAACCGGCAGGCGATACGGGAAGTGCATTTCTAGAA
>NZ_JBLYIG010000173.1:0-6009 GCF_049222245.1 Nitrospira sp. BLG_2
CCACAGGCGAGCCCCTGCTTCCACCGTTGGATGTGCAGCGCTTTGTAGTCGGATGAGAGGCCAAGTTGCCGGAAAACCGTGAGGCACCGACGTTCGAGTGCATGCTTGCTCAGTTTCAGATAGCCATCTGCATGAGCCGCCAGGATGCGCAGGGTCCATCCTGTCTGAGTTTTGGCTGCTTCGAGGTAGTTGATGAGAGGATGATCGGTGTAGAGCCCCTGAATGAGATCAACGCTTGGGAATTTGATAAGTGAGGGTCTTTGCGTGAATGACAAGAGAAAGCTGACGTAGGCGTGATATTGGCTGCGGGCAGATTGTAACCCAGCCACCAGGCGATGCGCGTCCGGGCAAGAGACGATGACGGCTTGAAATGATTCGATTCTCAGCGTGCGGCCGTGACGAATGCTGACGGTGATCTCTGCGTCTTGAATTCGTCGCACTCTCTTAACCGGTGAACTCACGCGAACCGTATATGAATAATTGTTGAGTAGCTTCCTCGTGATTATTTCCGATCCGCCTCGGACGCAATGCCACGACTCTTTGGGATTGATCAGGGAATCCAGGCACTCCATGGCATACCTCGCGCTGACATTTTTCCATGGAGCACAGATCTCGCCGAGCAAGAGCGCGTCTAACAATGTCCGCGAGCGCCGATCGAGCGGGAGGTGACGACGTAGCCATGTCTCAAAACTGATAGTGGCAGGAAGATCTGACGAGCCTGTCTGATGAAATACTAGGGCAGCTCCAGGACAGATCTGTCGTATCCAGGGGGCTGAATGGTGAAATGGCCGTGGGACCCCTTCCTGCAGGAAGCAGATGTGGGGCCAGCCGTTCCCATTCAATTTCTGAAAGGAAATTTTCAGATCATTCTTAAGCAGCCCGCCAAGGCTGTTCCCGTTCGGTAGACCATAATTCTGAAATTCCTGTGGTTTGAGCCTGATCTTCAGTTCACTTCCCAATAGATAGCGTGCCCCATGCTCTCCGGCAGGATGTTCATTGGTGGAGACGCGACCGCCTAATCGGTCCCCAGACTCAAAGATGGTGATCGGCAGGTCGGTGTTTCTCCGAATCCAATAAGCCGCGGTGAGTCCTGCCAATCCTCCACCGATAATAGCCACTCCGTTCGGTCTGTTGTTCACGTTTCACACAGAGCCATAGTTTGCCGGACCCTACCCGTTTTCCGATCAGAAATCATGTCTTAGCGAAAAGCTGATCTGTAGAGATGAAGAGCAGATGGCGTATAGTGTATGGCTTATGACAGGTCGAATTGGAGAGCCGGTCCGCCGTCACTCGACTTTCACAGAGGCTGTCACCACTCCGAAATGATAGGCAAGGCCGCCAGGAACCAATTGGTTGGTCCGGAAGACTAAAGGCTACCCGGCTTGGAGGTCGTGGACTTGGTCGATGAGCCGTTGGAGTTTTGAGACGGCATGGCGACGCTGTTCGGGAGTCACACCCCGATCGATGGCCAGAGCCATGGCCTTGGCATTTTCGCGCATTTGGCTGACCGCGCTTTGATAAGCCTGAGGAGCAGTCTGGTCGTGGTACACAAACATGGCGCGGAGTTCTCGGGCGATCCGTTCGGGAGTTCTGGGCTGATGCAGGAGGGTCACGAGCTCCTGGCGGCGTTGTTGCTGGTAGGCGACCCACATCGGTTCCACATCAGGAAGCGCGAGGCTCCACTCACGTATCTGTGACTTTTGCCCTTTGGTCAGGGGACCCAGCCAGTCTTTCACCAAATCGAGTGTGGCTTCGACCCGCTTGTTCAAGCGCTCCGGCGTGGAAATCTGAACGACACGCGCGGCCTGGATGGTGTCCTTCTGTAAGGTCGATTCGAAGACGCGCACCTGTTTGGTATCGACCGAGGCGAGAAAAACACCGGTATCGGCTACGAGACGCTCGAAGAGGTCGGCGCGCAGGCGATCATAGGTGGTATAGGCCCAGTCGATATCAGAACCGGTGAGCCCCCGCTCGACCCGCTGACGGATCTCCTGAAGGAACGTTTCGTATTGCGGCAAGGCTTCGTGCCGATGCTTCTCAAGTAAGGGAGTGAGGCGCTGCGCAACATCCTGGCGCTGATCACGATTGAGACTGAAGTAATGGTCGAGCTTCCACAGGACGATTCGGTCGGCGTAACGATAAGCCGTGGTGGTGAGCGAACAGCCTGCGAGAGCCACCACAATGACAGCAAGACACCACGACCAGCGATACAGTCGTCCCCGTCTCTTCCTCCCTCCTATCGTCAAGCCACTCGTCATCAGTACAGATATGTTCTCAAGTAAAACGGAATGATGCAAGGGGATGGTTGGGCTACTGGACAATAGGCTTCGCTGCCGGGATCCTCATACCCGCCGTTGAACCGATTTTCAGGGGGCAAGGCTCTAAGCGGTCGGCAGGTTGGAGGCTGTAGCGTCGGAAAGCGATTTCAAAATCACCAGGACATCTCCCGCCTCCAGCTTCTGTCCCTCTTGCAGATCCCAGAACTGGATCACTGTCCCACCGCGGTACAGACGCAGGAGGATGTCCGGCTTGAGGGCCGTGGCGGTCTGTCCGATTTCATTCCGCTCGACGGGACGCTCGATGAGATTGATCCGGCCGCCTGCCGTCAGCAGGTCTTGAACATAATCCATGAAATGCGGATGTCCCACCGCAGCAGCAAGCAGATAACCGCCGAAGGTCGAAGGGGAAATGATGCCGGTTGCGCCGCCCTGTCGGAACAACTTCACATTTTCTTCTTCCACCGCGCTCACGAGAATTTCCACAGTCGAATTTAAGTGGCGTGCGGTCAATAGAACCAATGCATTGGTGTCGTCTCGGCCTGCGGTAATGATAACGGCCTTCGCGCGCTGTATGACGGCATGCCGCAGCATCGTCTCTTGAGTGGCATCACCGCGAAAGGCAACGAGGCCGAGCTCGATCGCGGCCTTGACTCGTTCTTCACGAGGTTCGATGATGACGAGGCCGTCAGGGTTTGTCCCTTTCGCCAGCAACTCCCTAGCCGTCGACCAGCCTGTATAGCCAAACCCGCACACAATGATGTGGTCACGTAGTGCTGCTTGGACCTTCGCCATACGATACCCCTCCCTATACTGGCTCGCCACGAGTTGATAAGCCGTGCCGAGAAAGAGAAACCATATAAACAGCCGGATCGGTGTGATAAACACAGCATCCACTAGACGAGCCTGCTGTGAGACCGGGACGATATCTCCGTATCCGACTGTCGTGATAGTGATCATCGTGAAATAGAGAATATCAATGGCGGTCATGTGTTGATCGTAATTATCCTTCAACCCGTCGCGCTCGAGCCACAATACAAGAAAGACCAGAGCGAAGAGAGCCAGCACGAGCCCGATGCGAAACAGCAACGTGCGTCCCGGTCTCAGATCGTCACGGGTAAAGAGAATCTGCTCGAACAGGCGGCGTGATGGGACGGTACTCATGGTCGGCGTGCGACGGATACAAGAGCGATTTGATGATACCGACTTTCGCCGCTTCGTTCCTAGTGCCGCGCTGCGTTCTGTCTGGATCGTCAGGAGGGGTGTGAATAACTCCGATTCGTCAGGTCGGAATGTCGCGGGTGCCGTCGTAGGACATGCGGGATTGGAATGAGAGCTTGATGACGTCGCCGTCGCGAATCGGAGAGTCTTCCGTTCCGATTTTCTTATTGATCGTAATGAGCGTTTCGCGGCTTTTGATGTACTGAAGCAAGGGGCCCAGTTGCGCCTGGTTCGCTTCAATGAGTTGCTTCACGGTGGTCACGCCGGTAATCGGTACTTCGATTTCGTTTTCATCGACGACCGCGCGTAAGGTCTGACCGAATATCTGCACCGAGACCATCGAATCCTCCACGACTCAGCCACGTACAAGGCAGGCGGCGCAAGAGCAGGGCACACAATACATCATTGGCGGCACGCAGTTCAGCTCTTCTGACGTTCGGCTGCTTGATAGGCCTCTTGAAGCAATTGAGCGACATGTTTCACTTCGACCGTCTCGCTCAATCCGTTCTTTAACTGGATCATGCATGCCGGACAACTCGTCGCCACGACATTCGCACCGGCTTGTGCAACGGCGCGGGCCTTTCGCTCAAAGATTTTCTTTGACGTATCGTAGTTCTTCACCACGTAAGTTCCCGCGCCGCCTGCGCAACGGTCGGCATCTTGCATTTCCACGAAGTCGATCCCAGGCAGAGACGACAGGACTTGTCGCGGCTCCTTCGTCACTCCGGCTGCCCGCAGATGGCAGGAGGAATGATAGGTGAGGCGCCTCGTGGTCCCGTCGGCATTGGCCATGGGAGGGTGCTGCGGCGAGCGGGCGACAAATTCCGAAATATGCACCACTTTCTTGGCTAGTTCTTCGGCTTGCTGCCGCTCGATCTCCTCGGGAAAAAGTGTGGGATAGTCTTTCAGCATCAGCGTGCAAGAGGCGCAGCCGGTCACGACCGTCTCATACGGAGCCAACGACCGGAGATTGAATCGCGCTCCGTCTCGAGCCAGATTGATGTGTCCATAGGTTTGAATCGGTGTCCCCGAACAGCGTTGCGGCGGCAAGGCGGGCTCCACCCCATGTTTTTTCAACACGGCGATGACGGCGTCCCCTACTCCATCGTCGAAATAATTCGCGGCGCAGCCATGGAAATAGGCCACCGACCGAGTCGGCGAGGATTCTGTTCCATCCGGGACCAAATGCGCATACCGTTCACGTAAGTGCCGTGGGGCCAATTGGGGCAGCACGAGATCATGCGGCAAGCGTGCCGTTGGCGCCAAGGTCTTCATGATCGGTGTCGTGATACGTTCGAGCAGGCGTCTTATGGATGGGCGATCCCAGATTCTTTGTGTACTGCCCAAGAACCGCAAAAACGATTCAAAGGCTGTTCCCTTCGCTTGGTGCCTGAATATCCAGCCGGCTAACCGATTCGGATGTTCTGCCCGCTTCCGCAGAATCAAATCGGAGACATCAACACCGGCCGGACAGATGGTGCGGCAGGATTTACAGTTCAGGCAGGCCTCCACCACCCGCTTGGAATTGAGATAGCTATAGTCTTTGGCCGTTACGATCTCGAACCAGCCTCGCGCGCTCATGTCCTCGGATTGAAAGACATCGTACACTGGGCAGACTGAATTGCATTTGGCGCAAGTGGCGCAGGATTTAGAAAGCCTGGCGTAGTCGATATGCTCGGTGAAAGGAGCGTCGCTCAGCTTGATGCCGGGATTGAGCACGTTGCCGGGGTCGAACGATTTTTTGACTTGACGGAAGAGATCATACAGTTCTTCGCCAAACATCTCTTTTACGAATTCGGCGCGGACACGACCGTCGCCATGTTCGCCGCAGATCGATCCGCCGAAACGATTCAGGACAGTCGTATGAATGTCCCGATAGGCGCTCACCATCTTCTCAAAGTCGCCGGAATCGTTCACGTCCAATAGGGGGACGATGTGCGCGTTTCCATTTCCAATATGGCCGAAAATTGCCACCGGCACCCGCTGCCCTTCGAAAAAGTGTTCTAAGTACCGGATGAGCTCGCTGATGCGTCCGGCCGGCACGACGACATCATCGACAAAATTGATGGGCTTCTTCTTCGGATCGAATCGATAGAGCGTCGGATAGAGCGCCTTCCTTGCTTTCCAAAGCTGCTCCCGGCGTTCGGCGTCGAACGCGAGTGTCAATTCCGACGCCAACTTATAAGGCCGACAGACGGCGGCCATGGCTTCGGCCCGCTCACGGAGATCGGCCATGGGTGAATCAACATCCAGCTCGACCAGCAATGTGGCCGCCGCATCAGCCGGAATGCCATGCTTTCCACGGCCGATCAAGTTGAGCGTATTGGCATCCATGACCTCCAAGGCACTTGGCTGAAGCGTCAGAATCCGAGGCACGGCCTCGCCGACTTCTTCGAGTCTCTGGAAATGAATGAGTGCGGTCATGGTGAACTTGGGTTTGTCGACCAACGTGAGCCTGGCTTCACTCATCACGCCCAGTGTCCCTTCGCTCCCGACAAATAACTTCGGGAGG
>NZ_JBLYIG010000174.1:0-5295 GCF_049222245.1 Nitrospira sp. BLG_2
CGTTATACAGCTGTTGCCGCGTGATCTTCATGGCCTTGGCGGCTTCCGCCACGCTCAGGCCCAATTCCACTAGATTGGCTTCAACCAACTTTCCAGGATGAACGGGATTTTTCATCATCATGTCGCACCTTTCAAGAGTTGCAAGCCTTTATGCCGGAAACCGTCGATCATCGTGATGACGGTAAAACGTCAGTTGACATTTGTCAATGGCGAAGGCGCTCACATGGACGCCCATCGTTGGAGGCTGGTTGCCCGATGGTATCTGCCATGAACCCTTATGAATCATGTGGGCTAGCCCCCTCCAAAGCCTCGCAACACTTCGTCACAGCCCTCGTCTAAACCCGGTGTCCTTCCTATGTGTCCCGCTATCTGTCCTCCGCACGATGAGATGATGGAGCACGCTGGTGGTAGGCAAACAAGATGTCTGTCGAGATGATTAAGGATTTTGTCATGCATCGGGTGAATCGGATCGGATTCAACTGGATCGGTTCCCGGTCAGCTGATTCGATACAGTCCGTCGAAGAAAACCAGAGTTAGGCCATCCGAGTACGCGCAAAATGTCCTAATTTTTCACTGTGCTTGTGCTGTTGGTGGATTGACACGCAGCGCGTCGGCAAGAGCACGAGAATTGCTATTTCTACGTAGCAATCGTCACAGGGGGACAGTATTTCGATGGAGATGCGTGATTCGACAAGTCTTGGCATGAATAAATGAAGTATGAAAAGCGCTATGTGTCCCCCTATGTGTCCAAGATCTGATGATATGAAGGTGCTTATATCTTGATGAACACTCGTGGTGGAACGACCAAGGAAACTGTATCAATTGAGACGAGAGAACGAGCGCGTAAGACATAGAGAACAAGAACTGATCCACTCTCAACAGAGGAGGGAGCCGTATGAATACCATGCGATCGACATGGCCTGGTGCTCTGGCCGGCACAATCCTTATTGGAGGCGCCCTTTTGATGAACTATGGCACCGAAGTTCCATCAGCGGGTACGCCGGCCAGGTTAACCAATCAACTCACGGTGATGATCAGTAACCTGAACCAGGTCACCGCTCCCGCCGAAGAGTCGTCAACCGCGCCATCCTACTCTGCTGTGGACACCGACTCTTCGTCTGGCGCTCGCTTTGTCGCCGCTTTCCCTGGCGCGGTGCTGGACAAGCAGACGGGATTAGTCTGGGAAGAGATACCCGATGCCACCCCCAGGACCTGGATCGATGCGACCCGCTACTGTCTCGATAAAACGGTCGGGGGCACCATCGGCTGGCGGTTGCCTTCCATGGCGGAGCTCAAGAGTCTACAAGATCTGTCGATGGCGCCGCCGTTCGTCCCGGCGAGTGTCTTTACCAAGGTCCAGTCGTCCACCTATTGGTCGGTATCGACGTCAGCAAAGGTTCCTATCGGTGTCTCGTTCGTGCACTTGGTCGATGACCATGGGAGCAACGGCATGAAGTCCGATCTCTTTCCGGCGTGGTGCGTCCGTGGTGGCGTGAATACGGAGCAGTTTTAAGGTGCAATAACCTGACAGGGACGGATAGTCGAAGATCGTGAAGCGAGACAAGTTGTCCTGTGTCCACTGAGAAAGCAAAGCACGATGCTATTGCGATGGTTATGAAGTGCTCTGTGCGTCGTGTGAATCGGATCGGATTCTGTATCCGTTCGGATTCAACCGAATGGTACGCAGCCATCGAGCGCGCCGCATCCGATGAGTCGAGGTCGTGAAATGACATGATTCCATGATTGTTGTGCTGGTCAAAAGGCTGAAAAGTGTGCGTCGACGATAGCACAGGATTTGCTATGTCCATGCAGCAGGTCCCGGTCGGGAGAGGCTGGGCAGGCCTTGTCCAACCGCCCATCCCTTGTGAGGCTCGGTCGGGGCCGGGAAGTCCGGCGGTGATATACGACCATCACCGCCGGGTTTCGCTGAGAAACATCTTTTTTCTCTTCGCTACTCCGGCGCGAGCATGGTGAGAATACTGGTTGTGAGGAATGTACTGTATGAGGACGTTTACCGCATACTTGGAATGGGACCCGAGAACAAACTTGTACGTGGGCTGTGTGCCTGGGATTCCAGGGGCGCATACGCAGGCGAGAAGCTTGGATGAATTGCAGAAGAATTTGAAAGAAGTACTGGGACTCTGTCTTGAAGACTATCGGGATGCCTGCGAAGATCCGCCGCGGTTTATCGGACTCCAGCAAATCGAGGTGGCTGTCTGAGCCGTTGCCATAGTTGATTCTGAGGGAATGGAAGAGGTCACTATCAGCTTGGTTTCGTCATGGTCAGCCGGAGAGGAAGCCGTGCTTTTTATCGCGCAGTCATTGCAAGGCCAAATGACGATTGATTGATGCGTTACTTCGCAAGCGCTCCCGTCACGAACTTTCCCGCTTTCATCACGCCCGCAATCTTGTCCCGGTCTCGCAGCACCTCGATCCGCCGAAGCGGGTTTCCTTTCAAGATCACAAGATCAGCTTCCATTCCTTTGGCCAGTATGCCGACTGAATCCTGAATCCCGATGAGCTGAGCCGCCGTGGCGGTCGAGGCGATAATGGCCTCCATGGGCGTCATGCCGAAAGCGACCATGCGCTCGAGTTCCTGCGCGTTCTCTCCATGGTAATTGAAGGGGGTTCCGGCATCGGTGCCCATGGCGATGGCGATGCCGCTCCGATGGGCGGTTTTGAAGCTGCCCTGGTGGCGCTTGGTCATGGATTTGGCTTTCGCCAATGCGCTGTCCGGGATGCCGCAGCCCAGTCGGCATGCCGCCGTTGTAGCCAGAGCTGAAAGGGTCGGGACCATGTAGACGCCATAGCGCTTTATGAGTGCTCCCGATTCGTCGTCCAACAAAGTAGCGTGTTCGATCGATCGTACTCCCGCATGAATGGCGTTCTTCATTCCAGCGGCGCCATGGGCATGGGCGGCGACTCGTTTCCCTGCTTGATGCGCCGCATCGACCGCCGCGGTCAATTCCTCCATCGTCATTTGGGCCTCATCCGGCGAGGTGCCGGGGGTCAACACTCCTCCCGAGGCAATGATTTTGATGACTCCCGCGCCGGCTGCGACCTGTTCGGCCACAACCCGTCTGACATGCTCAGCGCCCTTCACTTCCTGGCCAATGAAGCGCGCGTGGCCTCCGATCATGCAGATGGCGCGTCCTGCGCCGATGATACGTGGCCCGGGCATCAAGCCCGATTCGATGGCCTGTTTCACCGTGAAGATGGAATGATCCCGGGATCCAACGTCGCGCACCGTCGTAAACCCTGCGTCGATCGTCGCCTTCGCATGCATGGCCGACTTCAGCAACGTATAGGAAGGCTGCTCCGATTCGAGCGCGCCGACGACGTCGGGCTCTCCGCCCAGGCAAAGATGGACATGACAATCGATGAGTCCTGGGATGATCGAGAGGCCGCGACCGTCGATGCGGACAGCTCCTTTGGGAATCTTGACCTCATTGCTTGGGCCGGCCGCCAGGATCTTTGTGCCGCGCACGAGGAGCGTCGCGCGGTCTTGCACGGTACCCGTCCCATCGATGAGACGCGCGTGCTGAATGGCAATCGTCACGGCTTTTCGCCTCCACTATAGACATGCGCAGCGGCTTGCAGCGCGGCGCCGGGAGTCGACACCCACCCACTCCGGATGCCGATCTCCTCCACGGCATTCAACAGAGTCAGGACGTTGGCTTCCGTCGATGATTCTCCCATCAGCCCGATTCTCCAGACCTTTCCCTTGAGAGGACCAAGGCCTCCGCCGATTTCGATGCCGAACATCTCCAGCAACCGGGATCGGACGTCGGCCTCATTGATGTTGGCCGGAATGGTGACGCAGGTCAGCGTCGGAAGCCGACGATCAGAAGGAGGCAATGGGTCGAGACCGAGAGTCATCAGTCCTGCGAGCAGTGCACGGCTGTTCAGTTGATGGCGAGCAAACCGGGCAGGAAGTCCTTCTTCCTCGATCAGGCGCAACCCCTCCCGCAGGGCATAGAGCATCGAAATCGGCGCCGTATGATGGTAGGCACGGTTGTGCTCCGTCCAGTAATCCGCAATGAGGGACAGGTCAAGATACCAGCGTTGACAGGGAGAGCGGCGATTCTTGACGACGGACAGTGCGCGCGCGCTTAACGTCAAGGGAGCCAAGCCGGGCGGGCAGCTGAGACATTTTTGCGTGGCACTGTAGCACACATCAATGCCCCACCGATCGACCTCCACAGGGATTCCCCCGAGCGATGTGACCGCATCGACGATCAGCAGCGCGTTGTATGTACGACAAAGGGCGCTGATCGATTCGAGAGGGTGCCAGGCCCCGGTGGAAGTCTCGGCATGCACCAGCGCAACGGCTTTGACCGGACTCGACTGCCGGAGCGCCGTGGCAATCATATACGGTTCAATCACCTGTCCCCACGGAACTTCCACTCGAATAGCCTTCCCGCCGCAACGCTCCACGATTGCCGCAAGTCGTGTTCCGAACACACCATTGATGCCCACGATGACGGTGTCGCCGGGTTCAACGACGTTGATGACCGCCGCTTCCATACCTGCTGACCCGGTCCCCGAGCCGGCCATCGTAAATTGATTGGCCGTTGAAAATAGACGGCGCAAGAGAATTTGAATGTCGGTCATCACTGCCAAGAATGTCGGGTCCAGATGTCCGACAAGCGGCGTGGCCATGGCTTGTAGTACCCGAGGGTGCACGATGCTGGGGCCGGGACCCAGGAGCAGTCGCGGTGGGGCGATAAAATTTTCCATTACAAATAGGCTCCTTAAATCGCGCGGTTAGTATAGCCCAGTCAGGCCGGGGAGGCTATGCGATAAATCCTTGTGCGAGGAGCACTTCAGCAGGCTCTTGAACGTTCGTAGCTACTTTGAGGGGATTCGGCCGAGTGACGACCAATGGTATAGTCAGCCACTCATGAGCGACCGGACACTTTCAATCGGACGACCGTCTGATTGCCCGCAGCACGATCAGCCTGCAATCTCCGAGCAGTCGATTGCCCCCTATAACTCTCGGTGGTCTCTGATTGTGAGCGGAGTATGTGCGGCCATCCTGGTGGCGGCGCTGGGGACCATTCTGTGGTTTTCAGTGACTTCTCCAAAACTCCAGCGAATTGGGGAGCCGGATCGCGCGCTTGATCTGATGGTCAGCCGTATGCTGGACGCGCAAGACAGCCTTCGTCGCGCGCCGAGATGGCAGCAATGGCTTTCCGACTGGACGATGGGCAGTAACTAGGAAGCTCGGAGACAAGCCATTCGGTGGTACCGGGAATTGATTGAAACAGCCGATGATCCTCCCTCCGAGCTTCG
>NZ_JBLYIG010000175.1:0-6215 GCF_049222245.1 Nitrospira sp. BLG_2
TGGGGCGTCCGCGTACCGTTGGCCCTGGTGGCATCACTCTGGGCACGCCAATCCGTCTTCTATATTTGGGCGGCCATGATCGCGGACTGGACCGTGCGGATGGGACTGTTACTCTGGCGATATCAATCGGAGCGGTGGCGACAGATTCAAGTGATCCGCTGAAGCCGGGTGTGACTTCTCATCGAACCGCCTCGTAGGCCAGGCACATCACAACTGATCCGCGTACATCAAGCGAGACGCAGCCTGCTCATAGAGTGAAACGAATTCCTGCGAGTTGAAGTCGTAGACCCATACATCTCCGGTTGAAATGGAATAGACCCAGCCGTGGAGTTCCACGTTACCCTTACGCAACTGGAGAGCAACTGCTGGATGTGTGCGCAGGTGCTCGAGTTGGACACGGACGTTCTCTTGGATCGTCTTGATAAGGCGATCGTTTCCTTTGATGTCGGTGTAGAGTTCACGCATCAACCGCCTGGTCGTTTCGACCTGTCCCACCCATTCTTTGACGGCCAGCAGGTTTTGCACCTCCTCGGGATTCAAAAGGGCTTTCATGACGCCGCAATCGGTATGGCCGCACACGATGATATGAGGTACCTGTAGAACAGCCACCGCGTATTCGATCGTCGCGGTCGTGCCCCCTTGCATCGAACCATAGGGCGGCACAATATTCCCGGCATTTCGCAGGATAAACAACTCGCCGGGATCGGTCTGCGTGAGAAGAGTGGGATCCACGCGCGAGTCTGAGCAGGTAATGAAGAGCGCACGGGGAGCCTGACTCTGTGACAGCCGTGTGAACAATGCTTTCTTCTTTCCAAACACTTCGCCGCGAAACTTCAAGAAGCCTCTAACGAGCTTTTCCATTATTGAGCCTCTTCTGATTTCCTATTGATGTGCATAGAGTCATCATTCAGTCATAAAAAGGTACGAGTGTATTGTTGAATGTCTCCACTCGATGCTAAGTAAGAATGGCATACACGTGATATTGATCCGCCGATCGATGCGCTCACTCAATCGCCTTCTTCGTTTCCTCTTTCACGAGCCGGTGGTCGTGTAAAAACTCGATGCCTCCCGTGGTGACATCATACATCGCGCCGACGATCTCGATCCGCCCTCGTTGGATCAGACCGGTGAGCGTTTTGCTCTGTTCCTGCAGCTGCTCAACGACCCGCACAACATTGCGGCGGGCGACGACATCGATGATCTCTCCGATCTCCTCGGCGGATCGCTCTTGTACAGCTCGATAGGTCGCTTGGCCGGTCGATTGCTGGAGGTCGTTGATGATGCAATGAAAGTGTTCACACCCTATTGCCTCGCCGGCCGTTTGATCCGACCCAAGGAGCTTGACCGCAGCGCCGACGGCCCCGCATCGCGTGTGTCCCATGACAAGAATGAGTTTTGCTCCAGCCACGGCGCATCCGTATTCCGCGCTGGCAATAATCATCCGACCAGAGATATTGCCTGCAATACGGATGCTAAAGATGTCGCCCATGCCCAAATCGAACACCCGCTCGGCTGTTGTTGGGGAATCGATACAGTTGAGCACGACGGCCATCGGATGTTGTGTCTCCGCGGTTGCACGGATTTGGCGATGGAAGTCCCTCGTAAGACTCCTCCCGGTACGAACCCGCTCATTGCCCTCTTTTAGGATATGAAGGACCTGCCGCGGAGTGACGGCCTCCTGGAATTCCCGTGTCGAATAATCGACATACTGTATTCGGTCTTCAAAATTGTACTCTCTCTGAAATCCGAGAAGACTGACTTCAACACCGCGAGCGGGACCGGTCTTCTCCTTGAAGTCACGGATCAAGCCACGCACGTCCGGATCGATGTAGTCTGTATTCCGTGCGTCTAGTAACACATGGCTGTCTCGTGACACTTCATGCAAGGCCTTCGAAAGGGCGGCGCGATTCAAGAAGCTAACCTGATTCGCTAATTCGATATGGACGACATCGCCGCCGAGATGTTTTTCCACGAAGCGCCGCACCGGGCGACGCATATTGCTGTTGAGGATGAAGCCAATGGCCACGGCAAGCCCGATCACGATACCGATCAAGAGGTCCGTGAACACGATAGCCATCACCGTTACCGCAAACGGTATGAATTGATATCGGCCCTCGCTCCACATTTGCTTGATTAAGGCCGGACTGGCCAGTTTGATGCCGGTCATCAGCAAGATAGCCGCGAGAGCGGATAACGGGATAGTGTTGAGCCAGGTCGGAATGAGCGGAACACTGATGAGAAGCAATGTGCCGTGAATGATCGTGGCCAATTTTGTCCTGCCGCCGGCGTTGACATTGACGGAGCTGCGGATGATGACGGAAGTAATCGGGAGTCCACCGATTAATCCGCTCGCGACATTTCCGATCCCTTGCGCGAAGAGTTCTTGGCTCGGCGGTGAAGTCCGTTGTTGTGGATCAAGCCGGTCGACCGCCTTGAGATTGAGCAAGGTTTCAAGGGATGCCACGATGGCGAGGGTCATCGCAGCGGTATAAAGGGTCGGATTCGTCCACTGCGAGAAGTCCGGCCCTGGAAGGAGCCCGAAGAGCTCTCCCACACCACTCGTCACGGGCACCTGAACCAGATGGGTCGGCTCGATGACCCATGGCTCGCCAAGTTGCTCGAACCACAAGCCCGCTCCGATGCCGAACAATACGACCGCGACGGGAGCGGGAAAGAGAGACGTTTTCAGCGGCTTCCAGTTGTCCCAGAGCACGAGTAGAGCAATAGAGATCAGACCGATTATTGCCGCCCCCAGTTGAATGTCTCCAAACATACGAATGAGTTCGGAGAATGTCGTCTCCAAGTCCGGTTGAATGAAGGACATTTCACCTTCCGGGTCGGGATCGTGTCCCATAAGATGGGGAATTTGTTTCAAGATGATAATGATCCCGATGGCTGCCAACAGCCCCTTGATCACGCTGGTTGGAAAGAATTCGGATATGAACCCTCCCTTAGCCATACCGAGGCCGATTTGGATCATCCCGGCAAGAATCAAGGCCGTCAGAAACACTGAAAATGATCCAAACGAGAGGATTTGAGCGGCCACGACTGCCGATAACCCGGCGGCGGGACCGCTGACGCTGGTGTGCGACCCACTGAACAGTCCGACCAAGATGCCGCCGACAATTCCGGCCAACAACCCGGACAGCAATGGAGCACCGGAGGCGAGCGCAATCCCCAGGCACAAAGGGAGAGCGACGAAAAATAAAACGAGGCCTGCCTTGATATCGGCTAGAACCGTGGCCGAGGAGACATCAGTCGTTGAAGGCATGATAGCTTCTGGTTCTTTCATAAACAGATCATCAGCGAACAGGCTTCGGGAACAAGATTCGAATCTTTACTTTCAAACATGGTGGCGCACCATGAGCTACCTCCATAGGCTGAAGCTGATCCACCCATGCGGAAATCACATCCGTCAAATCCTTGCAACTGGTCACTACCATAGCGGAGCTCTACAGCCGGAGTCGGCTTCAAGCGGCATGTGCTCAAAACTATGATGCGAGAAGATGAGGTTATGTAGCGGGAGGACGGAACACAGACGTGAGCAATAACGGCAGATGAAGCACAGAGCGAAACTCGCCGAACCAGCGAAAGAAACGAGGCCTCTCGGGCTCAAGCAACGGCGAGAGAGCCGAGAAGTCCTCGGAAATAGGTTCCAATCCCGTGAACAGATCCGAGTGCAACAAACCAAGAAGAGTGAACGGTGCCCCGAGCATCTGCGTCACCACACACACACACAGGAGCAACATCACACATGCTACGCCTATTGCACGGTATGAAAAGCGGGTTATCTTTAAGCTTCTCTCATTCATGCAAACGCCATGCTGTCACACCTTCACTCTATTTCTTTGTCGTATCGTCCAATCACCAAAACGGACTCCATAGATTGACAAGCTCGTATGGCGTTAGGAACCATTGTCTGAACGAAATTCAATAACCGGCGGTGCAGATGGATCAACCGGCGCACCGCATCGAAGCCAGGATGCGCCAAGTACGGCGCCACACCTGGGATACAATCTGCAATGGTTCCCGACACCATACTCTGTGCAAGGAAGAGCAAAGCGTCGTTTCAAGGCTATCCTCGAACTCTGGACGCTTTCAACGTCCTTGGAGTCATAGCACCTCTGAAATCACATTCACAGAGGTGTCTCAGCGCGGTTAACCCGCACTGAACAGCGCGAACACAATGATCGCGAACACAAAAATACCCAAAAAGATATAGGAGAGGGCATCGTTCATACCAGGCATTGTAAGTCACCTCCTCGGCCGGGTCGGTTTATCGGGTATGTTGAAATTCATCGAAACATCTCAGCGCCATGCCGGAGATTCTTCCGAACCTGCAACAAAAAAGCCCGAGCACTGCACAGATCAGTGAATTGAAGACAAAACGGACGCTACGCTTGAGGAGGATGAAAAACCGAGGTCACAAAGACAGGAAGATATGGCGACGATTGCCTCTCAGTATAGAAACTCCACACGCTCGATGTTCTGGGTTTCGGCTCTGTAACAGGAAAAGAAAAGTCTTCAGAAACAGATTCCGTGAATACAGTGGTCGACTCGATCAAGCTGAACAAGGTAATCGGCATGCCGAGCATCTGCGCCAACACACAGATGCAGAGAAAGAGGACCACACACGTGGAAGCCACCATTCGATGCGCAACCTTCATCGTATGACTGCTTCTCAACATCACATATGCAATATACCGCAGCTCCCCGTGCGACACAAGAACCTGACACCCCCTCCTATACCCGCGGCAGATTCAAGTGATTCGCTGATCCGACCAAGCATAGGCTGCGCCGAAACAAAGACCGGCCACCGATGCCTGGACGAACGCTTCTTCGGCATTGATGGCAATAGACCACCAGACAATGGCGGCAATGAGGCCCGACACACCTCCAAGAAAGATCTTGCCGCCTGCAAGCTGAAGCCAATCCGTGAAAATCACCCATATGGTCATGTACATGACTCCGGCAGCCATGGCTGCCCAGAGATGCATGAGATCGCGCTCGAAAAACCAGACTTGGATCGCTCCCGCGATGACGCCAAGAATGAGGCCGGTGATCGCGCGGCGAAACAATCCAGAGTATGGGCTCTGTGCACTTGCCACATCACCTCCATAACCGCCCATGACCTTGGATATCGAACCTTCTCGATTCCGGCGCATGGTGTTCTTGCATTGAGCACACTGACTTGACTCTTAGCCAAATCATCTATGAACCCGGAGGACAAGTGGTCTGTCTTGTATCCCGTCCCGGCCCTTTGGTGATTTCAATCCGTGCGACACTTTTCACATTGGCGCAGAGATCCCCCAGTCCCGGTGTGATCAGGCGAAACGGGCCGCCTTTCGTGTCAGGCAACGGGGCTCCATCAAGCTCGTAGACAAGGACACCGTGTTCTCTGGCTTGCTCAAGCGTAAGGCAGGCGGAATACTTCCCATCCGAGGCATGAAAGACGACATGGTCTGCCTCGATCGCCAAAGCCGGAATATCAAGCAGGCCCTCTAATCGAATCCCCTGTCCCTTCATACCAGGCATGACTGTCGAAACATCCATATGATGCTCGGCCGGCAATGATGCGATCGTTGCACGATCGAAGGACACCTGCTGCACTACGGCACCTTCTATCCGAACACGCCCCTGACCGGTCGGCTCCTTGACCGTGACGGCTTTGATCATGGCCGTGAGGGCCTCATTCACAGGAGTCGGAATACCCAGCTTGCGTCCCTGCTCCACAATATACCCGTTCAAGTAATCGATTTCCGTCGGACGCCCCGCTTTCCAATCGTCGTACATGGAGGTATGGATATCGCGAATCTCCTGCGAAGCCTTCACCACCCGTTCCGCCATATCGAGAGGCAAAGGTACTTTAAGTGTTGCCGCAATAGCCGCGACTTCTCCAACGATCTGCCGGATGACAGCCATCATCTCAGGATGATCGAGCGCCTTCGCCACACGGTCATCAATCAGTACCGTAAGGGGGTTGAAGACACAGTTCCAACACATCTTTTCCCACTTCGTGCGGCGAATGTCCTTCGACAGATGACAAGGAATGCCGGCTGAGGTGAATAGGTCGCGGATGGCAAGAAGCCGGTCGCTTTCATACCCCATGAGTTCGCCAATGGCCACAGCCCCTTTTTTATAATGTTCGATGATGCCGGGCTCGGCAATTTTGGAATAGATATAGGCGACGCCACCGACCACGCAATCCCGTTGGA
>NZ_JBLYIG010000176.1:0-3312 GCF_049222245.1 Nitrospira sp. BLG_2
GACTGAAGAAATCCCGTTAAATAGGCGGTGGATGGGTAGGGAGTGTTCAGCTGAGTCAAGGGAGGAATCACCAACAAGACACGAGGACAAACCATGGTCTCGACATAGCATAGTGGGGGGAAAGAATGCTATCCAGGATCGAAAAGGGAGGGGATTAAGGTTTAGGTCGAGGGGTAGGTTGAGAGGGAAGGTCGGTGTGGCCGCTCTTTTCTCGACCTCAGCCTGGACTGCTACTTCTTGATGTCCCGGATGCTGCCGAGTAAGGCATCTCCCGCTCGTAAGGTTTGGAGATTCGCTTCAAAGCTACGCTGAGCCACAATTTGCTGCACCGTTTCCTCGCCCGGATCGACATTCGAGAGCTCGACCATGGTGTGAGCGCCGCCCGTGTCGCGAAGAACGCTTGGGCCGGAGGAGTCGTCCTTCTCAACAACAGGGAGGACCCCGCCGTTGGGGATCTCGACGAACTCTGTTCTGGATTTCTTGAACCCGTCGGTATTGACGTTGGCGACATTGTGCGCAACGACCTCGATCTGCTTGCCGAAGGCAGTCAGGCCTGAGAGTGCGGTATGGATAGCGGAAATCATGCGCCACCTCCATTCAGTTGAAGCTTGAGTTCAGAGGAAGATATCTCGGGAGTGGGAGGGAGAGCCTGATTGGTCGGATCATCGATTGTGTGGCAGCTAGGCTGACCCTGGAACATGTTCCGTCCCTGTTAAGGTCCCTCGGCTTTGCGTCCCACCCTCTCGGGCGGTTTGCCCTTTTCACTGTCAAAAACGTATCGGTCGTTCGATCTCTGACTTGAGCGTGTGATTGGTTGAAGTGTAGCAGAGATGATTTGTGGCAACTGCGAACGACCACCACGAACCGGCAGAATCGAACAGATGAGGTGTACGGTTGGGCTAGCAATATACACGTAGGCACAATGGTCTAGTAAAGTAAGCGACCTGGTTGCATGGGACCGATGCAGGTGTATGGGCGACTTGATATGACCGGTCATATGTCCGAGGAAGAAGTTCAGAAGTGTCGCCAGGCTGGTAAGGATAGGATCGTCCCTCGTGGATCTTCAGGGATTGTTACGAGAAGTCCATTCCACAATCAGTACTCCGGTCGCTCTTCCTTGGCCGCTGGGGTAGACTCCGCCGAGCCACTTCGGTAAAGTGGCGCCATGATGATGACTTCTTCCGATGGTAGGTTTGTTCTCTATAGCGATTTCAACTGCCCCTTCTGTTATGCGCTGCACGAACGGGTACACGACTTGGGTTTGATCGACCGGTGCCAGTGGCGTGGAGTACAGCATGCCCCGCAATTGCCACGTCCCATGGAACCGTGGAGCGGCTCGTTGGGGGCGGAATTGCGGCACGAAGTCACGATGGTGCAGCGGTTGGCGCCAGGACTACCGATCGCATTGCCGCCTGGGAAGCCGAATACTCTTCCTGCGATTGAACAAGCGGTTGCGCTCTTGCGAAAGGATCCACAGTACGGGCTGGACTTTATTCAGCGGGCGTACCGTGCTTTCTGGTGCGACGGTCGAGACATTTCCGATCCATTGGTTTTGAAGGAGTTGGCAGGAGAGCATTTTGCTGAAGACATCGATGGGCAGAACCAGGTCATCGCCCAAAAATGGGAAACTGCTTGGCATGCGACAGGTCAAAATGGAGTCCCTTTGCTCGTCTCTCCCGACGGCGATCTGCTCGTGGGATGTGTATCTAAGGAACAGATCAGACAGTTCTTCATGTAACAGATTTACTTGTAATATGTGAGGAGCCGACAGATCGCGCTGGAGTTCTCGCCGCTTATGTTGTGAGAATGGAACTGTGGTCTAAGTTGGGAGGATAACTGCTTCCATTGTTTGAGCAGACAAGCTTGCCCGAGTAAGCCTTTCTCCGGAACAATCACAGGCGATCGAGGAAAGTCAGTTCGGCAACAGCAGATTTATCCAGGTCTCCTTTGCCCAACTCAAGCAATCGTCGATATTGGTTCAGCGTTGCCTGCGCGAGCGGCGTCGAAAGACCGACCTGTTTGGCCAAATCGAGCGCGATGGCCGAGTCTTTCGCGGCGTGGGCCGCTGAAAAGTAACAGTCGTGTGCATGTCGCTGCATATCTTCTCCATCCGTTTCCAATACTCGTGATGCAGCTCCGGTCTGACTGAATACCTCGCGCAAAAGAGTCAGATCGATTCCCAACGCCTTCCCCAGTCCTAGTCCTTCAGCCAACGCGGCGGTATTGCTGTTCATCACCATGTTCACGAGCGCTTTGACTTTCGCCGCCTCTCCGGCTATGCCGATATATCGGATCGTCGTGCCCAGGGCGTCCAGCACCGGGCGAGCCCGGTTGAACACTTCCGGCTTGCCTCCGCACATGAGATACAGGGTTCCTTGGCGTGCTTGGACTATGCTGCTCGCCATGCAGGCCTCAAGCACCGCGCCTCCGTGCCGTTCAACCGCCTGTTCGATGTCAATGTGAAGCGCCGGCGTGAGGGTTGCACAGTTGATGAACAGCCGATCTTTTGCGTGAGCCAGCAGGCCGGCCGGGTCTTGTTCCGAATAAATGTCCCGCATCGCAGCGTCATCCGATACGACGGTGATGACAATATCCGATAGTTCAGCAACGCGTGCCGGGGATTCGGCCGCTTCCGAGTGCAGTTCGTGTGCCAAGGATTGCGACGCTTCGGCATGGTCATGGACCGCCGCGATGCAATATCCCCGTTCCTCCAAGCGCCTGGCCATATTGGCGCCCATTCGGCCGACACCGACGAATCCGATGCGAGTCCCTATGTTTGCCATGAGAAAGCACCCTTTCCGGGGCTATGCGGCTAAGAGGGAAATTCGCTAGAGCTGATTGTCCTCTGTAGGCTCAGCATGAAATTTCGTCCATCGAAGGTTGGTTTTGCCGTCGGTCGTGGTAAATCCGCGATCATGGAATGCAATGACACGGACACGCTGTTTCTTCTTTTGCATAGGGTGCAGTTGGGGAATGCCGTCTTTGGTTTGCACGGTCCCGCGGAGCGTGTCGACAATCAGCAAGTCGGTCGCGGCGGAGGATTTGATGCCCCACACGAATGCGGCGGAACCTCCGGCATAGGTGCCGGATCCTTCCCATTGGCCGACTAAATCGGGATCGACCGTCTTCAGTTGAAAGACCGGTACGCTGGTCGCTTCGCGCCGGAGTTTCCACAGCTCGGCTGGAATGCGCGTTGGGTATTGATCGATCGAGAGTCTCTTCCAGGTCGCCTGAACACTGCCGGTGCTGGCAAACGAAGTGGGTGTCGTCTTGCGGTAAGTCCCTTTCCATCCAAGGCCCTTGAACGTGTTT